>NZ_VRZC01000157.1 GCF_016743215.1 Geminocystis sp. GBBB08 | reverse complement strand
ATTACCATCATGGCAAAAGGGTTTAAATCTCTTTCTAATTCTTCCCATTTTTCTTGATAATCTAATAGTTTAATTATGGGAAAATCGAGGTTTAATTTACACCCCCCTAAATCATAACCATAATTAGACGGTCGCCATTTTTCTTTTTCGTCTCCTAGTATAGCAAGACTAATTACTGGTTTTCGATATAGGTCAAAGGTGCGATAATGATAGATAAACATTCGTTGACTAAAATCAGTATCATATTGACTTTGCACTTCGATGTGAATTAAAATCCATACTTCTTGATTGTCTTTTAAGCACACTTGAAACAGTTTGTCCACCAATCTTTGACTATCTTCAGAATCGGCAGTGATTTTCTGTAATTCTTTATCTAAAGAAACAGGAGGTTTTAACCAATCAATTAAATTATCAACATCGGGAAAAAAGAAGTCTAAGAAGTGATCAAAATATTCCCCAATAGCTTCTTTCCACGGTTCATCATAATTAGCGTTTATTTCTGTCATACAATCACAGATTAATCAAGATTTGATTTCACTATATTACGACAATATCAATATTAGTCAAAGCTAAACCATAATTAAAAGTGGCAAATTGCACCGCCGCTATTGCACCACTACCATCCGCATCAAAAAATAAACCTCCGTTACTAGAATTGTAGAAGAAACGATGGGGGCAAGTAATAATAGATGTTACTAGCATAAACTGAGTCAGTAGTAACATACCAACTGCTAAACCACCTCCAAAACCACTACCAGAAACTTGAATAGTGTCATCTGTTATGTTAAAAGTATATTACTGCGTTACGCTATCGCTAACACATCCTACATAACTTGGGTTTCTGCCGTTTCGGGAGAATAAGGAGACTTTTTGCTTTCTCATTCCTCATTCCTAATTAAAAAAGCACATTTAATTTTATTAACTGTTTAGTTTTTCTTATCATTAGCACATTACTATAATTACAATAATATTATACTTTTAAAGTAATGATTGAAATTCCTGTCTTAACCATTTAACATTCGCAACTCTTGCCACAATTAAATTTTGTTGAGAAGAATTATCAAACGTTAGTTTCCATCTTTGTATTGTTTCTTCGTGATGTATCCAAAAATCAACGATACTTTCAATTACTTGATCCCAATTCCAGTCTGGCTTTAGTGGGATCATTTCTGTGGATTTGATAAAACTATCTAAGGTACATTGATAACTACCAAGATAGGTTTTACTGCGGTTTGGGTTTTGTTCTAGCTTTTGTTGATAATAAAAAAAGTCCAAAATTGGAGTGACTCCAACAATGTCAAAGGAATAGGACATAATTGATTTTTTCTCCTTGATATTAAACGACAAAAAAATATTTGAAAATTTTAGACATTTTAATAAATGCTTTTTTATGACTTTAAAATTAGATAATACCCTGTCAAATTGATATTATTCATTTTATTTTAGCTAATATTTTTTAGATTTATTGTTATTTATGAACTTTTTATTAATTTTACTTCACATTTATTAACTCAAAGTATAAGAAATTTATATCATTGATTTGAAAAAAAAGTGACATTTATTGATAGATTGAGCTAGAATTTACACTTAAAATTAACAATTATTTAATGTTTAGTATCGTAGATTATCGCTAACTCGATAGTTTGCCCTCAAAATTTTAGAGTGTGACGAGTAAAAGGAAACTGTATCCATGAATCTAAATTCAGCATCGCAAAAAATATCTCAAATTATTTTGGCTATAACTTTAGGATTAATTGTTTATCCTGAATCTGCCAAAGCCGCTTCTTCCACTTTAACCACCGAAAGTTTAGAGCTTTCCAAGCCAACTTTATTGGTTAACAGTGTTCAACAAGTGTCAATGTTAGTGGAAGCATCTAATACCATTAGCTCAGAATTGACTAATGATGTTCCATCTATTGCCATAGATAATGTTAAACAAAACAATTATACTATAGCCAAAGAAAATACAGTTACACCAATACAGGAAGTAACAGCTGATAAACTTGAACTTAATGTTGTTGAAACGGCTAATTTAGCCCCTGAAAATTCTAGTAGTGCGTCTGATGATAGCCCTTCTTTAATAACATCTAGTGAAAATCCTACTGTTATAGTCGCTCAGGCTCAGAGTGTATCTATTCCCGTGGAAGTTCAGTTTCAACCTCTAGAGACGGATAATCAATCTAAATCGATTACTATTCCCGTCGAATTTGACAAAAAAATTAATACATTGAATACTCCCAATACTTCTAATATTGGCGACAAGGCTAGTGCCATCACTATACCTGTTATTCCTTCTAGTAATGGCTCATGGGAAAATCAACAACCCCAAAAGGTACAAGAAACTCCTTTTAATGTAGGACGACCTACTTTAATTAGTAATACAAATACAGGACTTAATCAAAATTTCGATCGCCGAAATAGTAGGATAATTAATCCTCCCGTTGACAAAAATGAAGGAATTTATTCCCCCAACTTAATGAGTTCCGTTCCCATTCCAGTAGAGTCTTATAACCCTTTGGTTACTCCTTCTGCCGGACAAATGGTATCCCCTGATTTACCGCAAATTAATTCTCCTGATCCTTATTTGCCACACAGCGATCGCCCCTTTAATGGTTATATTTGGCCAGCAAAAGGAGTTTTTACTTCTGGTTATGGTTGGCGTTGGGGTAGAATGCACAGAGGAATAGATATTGCTGCTCCTGTTGGTACTCCTGTTGTAGCGGCAGCTGACGGTGAAGTTATTAGTGCCGGTTGGAATTCAGGCGGTTTTGGTAACTTAGTTAAAATCAGACACTTTGATGGTACAGTAACTTTTTATGCTCATAATAGTAAAATTAATGTGCGTCAAGGACAATTTGTTCAACAAGGACATCATATAGCTAATATGGGTAGTACTGGGTTTAGTACTGGACCTCATTTACATTTTGAAGTTCATCCTCAAGGGGAAAAAGCTGTTAATCCTATTGCTTTGTTGCCAAGACAATAAATAAGTGACTAGGGTGAATAGGTGACTAGGTGACTAGGTGACTAGGTGAATAGGTGACTAGGTGAATAGGTGACTAGGTGAATAGGGTGACAGCAAAAATGTTACACATGAAAAATCGTCTTTTTAGCAATTCTTGTAATATACCCAACGAACTCCTTTTGTTCGGTTTTCCTCCCTATTCTACTTTCGCACCTTGTTTAGGCAATTCTTCTTCTTAACTAGATCTAAAAAAACCTACCCTCGTGAGCTATTTGCCATTCCCAACCCTCACCAACTTTTTGACGCACCCCCTAATTAGTGTTTTTTTACTCTTGATTTTTATAGCTTTCTGAATTATTATTTCTCATTCCTTATTTTTCATTCCTTATTGCTAATGGCTTTTTTACAACAATCATTAAAGCAATATTTTGGTTATGATAGTTTTCGAGATGGACAAGAAGAAATTATAAACCAAGCATTAGATAATCGAGATTTATTGGTAATAATGCCCACTGGTGGCGGAAAATCTCTTTGTTTTCAACTTCCAGCTTTACTCAAAAAAGGCGTTGCTATCGTAGTTTCACCCCTTATTTCTTTAATGCAAGATCAAGTTACCGCCTTGCAGGATAATGGAATTGGTGCTACTTTTCTCAATAGTACTCTCGATTTTCCAGAAGTGCGCCGTCGAGAGCAGGAAATTTTGGCAGGAAAAATTAAATTACTTTATCTTGCACCTGAAAGATTAGTTAGTGAGAAATTTCAACAATTTTTACAAATTCTCTCCTCTACCATTACTATTTCTTTTTTCGCTATGGATGAAGCTCACTGTATATCAGAATGGGGACATGATTTTCGTCAAGAATACCGCCAATTAAGACAGTTGCGTTTTCGTTTTCCCAATATTCCTCTCATGGCTTTAACGGCAACAGCAACGACGAGAGTACAACAAGATATTATACATCAGCTTAACTTAAAAAATCCCGGGATTCACCGTTTTAGCTTTAACCGTAGTAATCTTTATTATGAGGTGCAACCCCGACAAAAACGCACTTATCAACAAGTTTTTAACTTAATTCATCGTTTAGAAGGTTCAGGTATTATTTATTGTTTTGCTCGTAAAACTACCGAAGATTTAGCCTCCCGTCTTAGGGAAGATGGTATTTCGGCTTTACCTTATCATGGTGGTTTAAGTGATGCAATGCGATCGCAATATCAAAATAGTTTTATCCGAGATGATGTAAGAATCATGGTGGCAACGGTGGCTTTTGGTATGGGAATTAATAAACCCGATG
This sequence comes from Geminocystis sp. GBBB08, assembly GCF_016743215.1. Classification (GTDB taxonomy): domain Bacteria; phylum Cyanobacteriota; class Cyanobacteriia; order Cyanobacteriales; family Cyanobacteriaceae; genus Geminocystis. Next base: position 4,909 of record NZ_VRZC01000157.1, on the reverse strand, counting down.
TGCGCTTTGTTATTCATCATGATTTACCTCGTAATGTGGAAAGTTATTATCAAGAATCAGGAAGGGCAGGTAGAGATAGTGAACCTGCGAAATGTATTTTATTATATAATCCTAATGATAAGTATAAAATCGATTATTTTATCAAACAAAAAAGTACTTTACAAGAGCAAAAAATCGCTTATCAACAGTTGACAAAAGTGATAGAATATGCAGAGACCAATTATTGTCGTCGTATTGTTCAATTAGGTTATTTTGGAGAAAAATTTAAAGGTAATTGTGATAGTTGTGATAACTGTTTAAATCCGAAAGAAATTGAAGATTGGACTATAGAAGCTCAAAAGTTTTTATCTTGTGTTGCTCGTGTTAATGAAAAATTTGGTATTAAACATATTATAGAGATTTTAAGAGGTTCAAGGGCTGAAAAAATTTATAAATATGGACATCATTTATTATCAACTTATGGTATAGGTAAAGACAGAACTTCTACCCAGTGGGAATATTTAGGAAAATCTCTTATTTATCAAGGTTTATTAAACCAAACTAATGATAGTTATAGAATTTTAAAATTAAACAAAGAAAGTTGGGAAATATTACAGCAAAAAAAACAGGTAAAAATTGCTGTAGAAAATAACACTGTCAATAAAAAATTAACAGAATTTAATCCAAAAGCATTAGAAATTGAGTTATTATTAACCAGATTAAAAAAATTAAGAAAACAATTAGCAGATGAAGAAAATATTGCACCTTACGTTATTTTTGGAGATTCAACATTAAAAGTTATGGCACAAATTCAGCCAAAAACCTCAGAAAATTTAAGGAAATTATCAGGCATCACAGAATATAAACTACAAAAATATGGGGAAAAATTTTTAAGAGAAATATTAGCTTTTTGTCATCAAGAAATTTTACCTGTTGCCTTGCCTAACAATACTCAAATGAAAACTTTACAATTATATCAACAAAATTTAACAGTAACTGAAATAGCTCAAAAAAGAGGTTTAACAGTTAGTACTATTATTAATCATTTTGTGGAATTAATTGAACTTAATCAACCTATCAATATCGATAAATTTGTTAATCCAGATAAGCAAAAAATTATTACAGATATTATTAAAAAATTAGGTAATCAACCTTTAAAAGTAATTAAAGATAAATTAGGTGAAAATTATACTTATGACGAAATAAGGTTAGTCAAAGCATGGCACAAAAAAATTATATAGCGTTTTTCATTATGGTGAGATCTCTCTATAAATCTTGCTAACAATGGGATGACTGCCCCTTGCCCATACCTCACTTATGTGAAAATTGCTATATCTTAGATCTTGCATCTCTATCATCAATTCTCGATGAGGATAGGGAAAAGGGAAGAGGGAAGAGGGAAGAGGGAAAAGTAATCAGAATTGATTTTAAAACTCCTAAAATTGATTTTTCCTGTTTTATTTTATTGGTATTATATTGGTGCAAGATCTGAGTCAAAACGTCCTAATCAACTCGTTATCTGCTATAGATAATTAGTTGCCTCTATATAAATAGATTGTAAATTAATAGATTGTTTAGTAATAGAAGTTAAATTTATGCCTTCAAAAAGGTTAATAATTTCTGCTAATTCTAAAGATTTATTGATTAAGAAAACTAATTCTCCTTGATAATATCTATGACTAAAACCTAATTTTTTTCCCAATAAAATTGCTTCTTCTTCTTCTTCTGTTTTAATAAAAATAAGCTCTTTTCCCGGAATTATTTGTTTTAATTGATTTAAATTACCTTCAATCATAATTTTTCCCTCTTTTATTATACCTAAGCGATCGCCTAATTTTTCAGCTTCATCGAGTAAATGAGTAGTTAATAAAATAGTCATACCTTGTTGTTTTAAACGTAGAATTAATTGCCAAATTTCGTAACGAGATTCAATATCTAAACCCGTAGTAGGCTCATCTAAAATAAGTAGTTGAGGATGATGTATTAAAGCTAGTGCAATATTCAATTTTCGTTGCATTCCACCGCTTAAAGTTGTGACAATATCATCTTTTTTTGCTAATAAGTTAACAGCCTTTAAATTTTCAAAAATAGCAGTTTTTAATTGCCAGCCTTTTAAGCCGTAAATCTTGCCAAAAAAAGCTAAATTTTCTTCACAAGTAAGCTGATGATAAAGTAAATTTTCTTGAGGTGCAACTCCCAATATATACTTAGATTTTTGACTTAATTTCTCACCGTTAATGAATATCTCTCCTGAATCATAAGTTAATAAACCACAAATCAGATTAATCGTTGTTGTTTTTCCTGCACCATTTGCCCCTAATAAACCATAAATTTCTCCTGAATTAATCTGTAAATTAAAGTTATTTAAAACCTTATTTTTCCCATAAAATTTATTCAGATTTTGAATAGTTAACATAATCAACATCGAAGTCTATGAATCAGTTAAAAATCTTGTCAAAAAGAGTAAATAAGTAGAGTGGGCACTGCCCACAGTTTCATTAACAAACTTTGAGCAATTAGCGATCGCTCATTTATTAGAATTAGTCTATGGATTATTCTCAAAATTAACCGCAAATAAACAAAATAAACAAGAAACCATAAAAGAGGATGAAACACTGATTATGAGTTTAAGACAATTATATCGAGACAAAATCGCCCAAGTCGAAACATAAGATATTTAGCAAGGGATATAACAAGATTTACAGCAATTGCAAGAAAGAATTAACAAAGAAAAAAAATTAATTATTCGTCAATTAACTCGGAAGTTGGAAGTAATTAATGAAGATTTACAAACTCAAGTAAAAGCTCTAAATATTATTGAGGATTTAGAAATCTTAGCAGAGGATTTTTTAGATTTTAATTCCATCGAAGATTTACAACAATGGCTAAGTAATTTCTAATTTTTAGGGCTTAATTATTGTCAAAAAATACATTATATCTTTACTTTGTAAAAGTTAATCAGCAATGGGAGGGGATAGCCTCCAAAATTTTAGGATTGGTTTAGCCATGAAGAAAAAAATAATTGTTGATTGTTAATTGTTAATGATTTTAGTTTTCTAACAACATTTTTGTTTCTGATATTCCTACCTTATTTAATACTCTTTTTAATTGATAGTTAACACCGATTATTACCATAATTTGAGTTAATAAACTTCCCAGAATAGCAAAGCTACTAACTTGATGAATGGTAGCGAAAGGAAAAGCTGAAAATAGCCATACAAGAGGAAAACTTTGATGACTTTCTCTGAGAATCATTAAAGCAAAAAATGAAGGGCTAATAATTAAACCACCGACTACACCACTGGCAATTAAAGTTCTTTTTTTATTTTTCATCATTAATAATAATTGAAAAACAGTGGCATAAATCATCATCATTGTTGCACCTAAAAATAATCCACCTATGATTGATAATTTACTTTCTTCAAAAGGGAAAATCAAAATAGAAGGAATCGTATATAAGGTAACAATTCCTATATTCACAGCAACAGCTAAAGGAGAAGGACTTTTTTCTCCCAATAATAAATCGGAAATAATGTTTTGATGATTAGAGGAATTTTCATGGGGAAAACGGGACCAATCTTGTAAACTTTGACGTGGGGGAGTTAAAGCGGCAATTATTAACAAGAAAAAGAAAAAGTTAAATATTTGTAAGCTAATTATTTTACCATCAGACCTAGAATAAGAGTTAATTTCTTGTAACGTAAATCCAAGATTGAAAACGATAAAACAAGCGGAAATTAGATAACTATGATACTTGGAAATCAATGTTTCAGAAGGATTGTGAAAACGACGTTTTATTCCTTGCCATAACCAAAATGTCCAAATTCCATAATTAGCTATAATTAACATTAAGCCAATTACACTATTTTTCCACCAAAAATTACCATACCAGTTAAGACTATTTAATCCGTCAAAAGATAAGTAACCAACAGTATCTGGAGAAAGAAATGTAGATTTTACTAGGTAAGCTAAAAATATCATCGGATTGAAAACGATAATCCAATCAAAAGATGTGCCCGTAAAATTTCTTGCCTCCATTGCTACTCCTGTCATGGTAGATAAGAAGAAGAAAATTGCCATACTTCCAAACCATCCTTGAAAGTTACCTAAGCCTTCGGAAACCAAACTAAACAATAAACTAACGCTATAGAAGAAGACACAACTGGCAGATAAGGTAAGATAAAAACCGATAATCAAAGAAAAAGGAATATTAGCCTTTAAACCTGCCGTTAAATGCAGAGGAATTGCTAAAATACCAAATAAATACACTAAAATCGGCACTCCTAACATTTTACCCCCCAAAATTGTCAAGGCTGACTGGGGTGTCAGGCGAATAAAATTAAGAGTATTTCTACTATTTTCTTTAGATACATCCGCCATTAACATATAACTACCAACCACCAAGAGAACAAAAACTCCGATAACACTCATGGTGATAAATAAATCTAACCACCATAATTCTTTGATTATCTGTACATTGTCTAACAAATCCTTGCTACAAAGTGCAAAATTTGATGAATAAGGTTGTACTTCTGTCATATTGGTACAATAACGACTATAGCTTCCTTCTATGGTAGGTAACATTCCTTCAAAGTAAAGATATAGTAAAAATTGTCCAATAATTGAGGCTAAAGAAACAATAGTAATGGTTTTCAGTGTTAATCTACCTTTTACTTCTCGGAATAATTGAGGATTCCATTCACCAACATTATCAACAACCCGGGGATACATTTTTGTTAACATATTTATCCTATTTCCTCTGCAATCAATAATTTTTCTTTTAATAATTATGTTAACAATTACTTGATGTGAATTTATCCTAATTATTGATTATTTATTGCCTCTTCTACAGTAGTTATGATAAATTACTAGACAATAATCGATAGAAACTTTAATCTATATAGTGTTAGTCATAACAAAAATACAATTG
>NZ_VRZC01000156.1 GCF_016743215.1 Geminocystis sp. GBBB08 | reverse complement strand
GTGTCACTGTTACTCAACTAAAAAAATATGTTGAGAATCAAAAAACTCCCCAAGAATAAGGAATTAAAATGTTTTATTTGCTGGTAAAAATTCATCACCCGTTAATTTCGGTGGGACTTTTTTTTATTGAGAAATTTAACGGGTGATGAATTTTTACATTTAAGATAGAAGTGGGAATTTATCTTAAAATAATAACTAAAGAGGGTTTAAAGTTAAAAGTCTCGGCTTTAAAGTAAATTAAAATAGACTTCTTAATTAAATATTTTTAAATAGTTTGTAGTTAGGGATAAATCCCTTATTCTCATAATTTTGAGATATGCCTAGTGGGCATCTTGTCGTAATTCCTTATTTTTTATTTCTCAAAAAGTTAAATTATGCCTCGAAGAAAAATTATTAATAATTATCGTCAACATCGTAAAATTACCAAAAAAATTGATCAATTAGATCAACAATTAGAGCTTTTTTCTTTACAATTAGAACAGTTTTCCTCAAAGATTGAAAATTCCCACGAAACTAATATTCTTTCTAGCATTATTATTAAAATTTGCCGTACTCTAAACTTAAATAATGTTTTTGAAATTGCTACTAATGAAACCAGAAAGTTATTAAAAGCTGATCGAGTTGCCATTTACCAGTTTAAGGAGGATTGGAGTGGTGAATTTATCGTTGATTCGGTGGAGAAAAATTGGATTTCTTTGATGTCTCAACAACAGGAATATTCAGAAATTACAACCAATATCAGCGATTGTAGTATAAAATACTTAAATCCAACGGACTCAGTAGCTGATACTTATTTACAGGAAACAAAAGGTAATATTTTTCTTGCTAGTAATGCTTTCCGGGTGTGTAATGATATTTATGAGGCAGGATTTTCTCAATGTTATATTAATATATTAGAACGTTATCAAGCTAGAGCTTACGCCATCGTTGCCATTTATCATCAACAAAAGTTATGGGGATTGTTAGCCGCTTATCAAAATTCTAGCCCTAGGGAATGGCGAAAAATTGAGGTTAATTTTTTAAGTCAAATTAGTGATCATTTGGGTATTGCTATCTATCAGTCGGAATTGTTAAAAAAATCAGAGTCTTGTTATCAAGAGTTACAAAAAACTTTGGATATTCAAGCAAAACAAAAACAAGAAGAGTTAATTAGAGAAACTAAAAAAGAAAAAGCCTTAGCCGAAGTAATTGATAAAATTCGCCGTACTTTGGATTTAGATACTATTTTTAACACTGTCACCAGTGAAGTAAGACAATTATTTAATGCTGATCGAGTTGCTATTTTTCAGTTTGAAGATTATAGTAATTATAATGATGGGCAATTCGTGTCAGAAAATCATCTTGAACCTTATCAATCAGCTTTGAGTTTAAAAGTAACTGATCGTTGTTTTGGTGATAATTATGCTACTTTGTACGAAAAAGGTCATATTTTAGCTATTGAAGATATTTATAAAGAAAACTTGAGTGATTGTCATATGACTATTCTTTCTCGTTTTCAAATTCGAGCTAATTTAGTCTTACCCATTACTAATAATAAACAATTATGGGGATTGTTGTGTGTCCATCAGTGTTCATTTCCTCGCCGATGGAAAGAAGAAGAAATCGAGTTTTTGAAGAAAATTACGATTCAGTTAGGTGTTGCACTACAACAAGCAGAATTATTTAATCAACAGAAAAAACGGACTAATCAATTACAAGTTGCCCTAGCAGAAGTAGAAAAACAAAAACAACAACAAATTTTAATTGCTAATCAAGAGCGTACCATTGCCCATATAATCCAAAGTATGCGTTCTTCTTTAGATATTGAACAGATTTTAAAAACAACTACTGATGAAATTCGTCAGGCTTTACAATGCGATCGCACAGTAGTTTATCGTTTTTTTTCTGATTGGAGTGGTGAATTTATTTATGAATCCATGAGTAAATATTGGAAGCCCTTAGATTCTGGTGGTGAAAAAATAAATTGGAATGATACTTATTTACAAGAGACTCAGGGAGGAAGATATGCTAATCATGAAACCTTTGCAGTGGATAATATTTATACTGTAGGTCATGAAGTGTGTCATATTGAAATGTTGGAAGCTCTGGAAATTCAGGCTTATATGATAGCACCTATTTTTGACAGAGAAAAATTATGGGGGTTATTAGCAACCTATCAAAATAGTAATCCTCGTCATTGGCTTCCCCATGAAATTAATTTAATTAAACGTATTGGTGAACAATTAGGAGTTGCTGTGCAACACGCTCACTTATTACAAGAATTGGCAACTACTTCAGAAAAAGCTCAAACCGCTAATAAGGCTAAAAGCGAATTTTTAGCAAATATGAGTCATGAATTAAGAACTCCTTTAAATGCTATTTTAGGTTTTACAAATCTTTTTAATCGTGATTCTACTTTAAATTCAAAACAAAAAGATTATTTAAGTATTATCAAGCGTTCGGGAGAACATTTATTAACATTACTTAATGATGTGTTAGAAATGTCAAAAATTGAAGCGGGAAAAATTATTTTAAATACCAACGACTTTGATTTACACTTTTTATTGCAAAATTTAAAAGAAATGTTTGAACTTAAAGCTCAATTAAAAGGTTTAAAATTAAATTTTTATTGTGCTGATAACGTTCCTCAATTTATTCATGGAGATGAAAGTAAATTACGTCAAGTACTAATTAATTTACTTAGTAATGGTATTAAATTTACAGAAAAAGGAGAAGTTAATTTACACAGTAATTTTCTAAAAGATGATGATGTTTCTTTCCCACAAATTAATTTTACAGTTCAAGATACGGGCTTAGGAATTGATGAAAAAGAAATCTCAATTTTATTTGATGCTTTTGTGCAAACTGCCACGGGGAGAAAATCCCAAGAAGGTACAGGTTTAGGCTTACCAATTAGTAAAAAATTTATTGAATTAATGGGAGGTGAAATAACCGTAAGAAGTAAAGTTAATCAAGGTTCAATTTTTCAGTTTTCTATCCCTATTCAATTAGTTGAGAATATTGAAATTAATCCTATCAAATTAAATAAAATAATTGGGTTTTCTGGTATAGAAGAAGAGTATCGTATTTTAATTGTTGATGACAAGTTAGAAAGTCGCTTAATTTTGCTCAATATGTTGTCAGAAATTGGTTTTGCCATTAAAGAAGCTGAAAATGGACAACAAGCAGTATCATTATGGGAAACATGGCAACCTCATTTAATTTGGATGGATATGCGTATGCCTTTGTTAAATGGAGATGAAGCCACAAAAATTATTCGTCAACAGGAAGAAAACAAAAATTTTACTACTAAGATTATTGCTTTAACGGCTAATGTTTTTGATAATGAGAGATGCCAATTACTCCAAGCAGGTTGTGATGATTTTGTCGCAAAACCTTTCCCCGAAGAAATTATTTATGAAAAAATAGCTCAACATTTAGGAATAACATTTACTTATCAATTAGATTCTTTGATGGATTCAACTATGGAAGAAGAATATCAATATCAATTAAAACAGATGAATCAAGAATGGTTAGCAAAACTTCATCAATCTGCCTTAACCGCAAGAGAAAATCAACTGAAAACATTAGTTACAGAAATTGAAACAGAATATCCAAAACTAGCAGAGTATCTTTTTGATTTAATTAAAAAATTATTATTTGACAAAATTACTGAATTAAGCATTCCCTCTCCTAATTGATAATTTATAATTTATACTTATTATATAGTAAGCCTAAATGAATTGTACAAATATCCTAACATCAAATTTTTTCCTAACATCAAAGGATAGTAATTATGGAATTGCATAAATGATTTAGGTTAGGTATATATAATAGAATATACTAAATAATTACGACAATAAATAAAACTCATGCTCAAAAATCAAGAAAAATTTAAAGGAGATATTTTAATCGTTGATGATATTCCCGAAAACTTAGAACTATTATTTCAAATTTTGACAGAACATAATTACGAAGTTAGGCGAGTTTTAAACGGAAAACAAGCGTTAAATATTGCCATCATAGACTCTCCGGATTTGATTCTACTTGATATTAAAATGCCTGAAATTGACGGTTATGAAGTTTGTAGGCAATTAAAAAATAATCAAAAAACTCAAGATATTCCCGTTATTTTTTTAAGTGCATTAAATGAAACTTTTGATAAAGTAAAAGCCTTTCAAATGGGTGGTGTTGATTATATAACCAAACCATTTCAGATTCGGGAAGTGTTAGCTAGAGTGGAAAATCAATTACAATTAATTAAAACCAAAAAAATCTTAGAAGAAAAAAATCAACTCCTTATTTCTACCAATCGACAATTAGAATTACAAAAACAAGAATTAGAAATTGTTAATCAAGAATTAGAAGCATTTAATTATCGAGTTAGCCATGACATTCGTAACGAATTATCTATAATTCAAGGATTTAGTCGGATTTTGTTAGAAAATACTTGTACCAACAAACCAATAGAATCTGAAGAAGCATTAAAATCTATTGTTTCTGCCAGTCAATTAATCGAACAAATAATTAACGATTTAACTCGTTTAACCCGTATTAATTCACAGGAATTAGAATTTCAAAAGGTTGATTTAAGTTTGATGGTTAAAAATATTATCAGTAATCTTGAACAACAAAAAAATGATCGTGAAGTTAATTGGCAAATAACACCTAATATTAACACTTATGGTGATCCTCAATTATTATATATTGCCCTTGATAATTTATTATCTAATGCTTATAAATACACATCCAAAAGTAATAATGTAACAATAGAATTTGGTACTATTTCTAATTCTGATTTTCAAGATAATTACCAAGTATATTATATTAAAGATAATGGTGTTGGTTTTGATATGAAGAAAGCTGAAAAAATTTTTACTCCTTTTGTCAGATTACATAATAACTTTGACTTTGAAGGCACAGGTATTGGATTAGCTACCGTACAAAAAATCATACATCTTCATGAAGGTAAAATTTGGTGTGAAGCCGAAGTTAATCGGGGAGCAACTTTTTATTTTAAATTACCTCAAAAAAAAGGAAATTAAAAAATAAAACTTAATCATTTAAGAGATGATCACATTAATATTATGAATAAAACAAAATTAATCAGTATAGCTTCATTTTCATTATTTTTATTAACTATTAGCCCTAATATTTTAGCTAGTAATTTCACGATTAAAACATTTGAATTAGTCGGTCAAAATCAACTCAAAAACTATTGTCAAGAAGGAGAAAGTTTATTTTTAAGTGCAGAAACTAAGAATTTTTGGCTGAATATTTGTGGTGGTGATTTACCTCATCATTATGTAGGAGTTAGTAAAAAAAATGGTAAAAGAATTCGCTTACCTTTAGAAGATTATGATTCCAAAGGTGATTATTTTTCAGCGAATAATGGCAATGTCAATTATTTAATTATTTTCAACACTCCTAAAGGTAGTTTTTTAACCGTTACAGAAGGGAAAAAAGAATTATTTCGAGAGCCTCTTATTAACTGGTAAAATTAAACTTTTATTTTTTATATAAACTTACCAATATCCCGATAAATATAGCAGGAAAAAGTTGTCCACATAATGCTTCTAAATTACTTAAAATCATTGCATAATTATTGATGGGAGTTATATCACCATAACCAACTGTAGTTAAAGTAACAAAACTAAAATAAAATAAATTAATGTTTACTTGTGGAGATTTCCATTCGGGAAAATGAAAGGCATTAACATCAAAAAAGTAAATAACTTTATAAAATAAAAACCAAAGTATTCCTAACATAAGATATATACAAATTCCACCTCTAATGACATCATTATTAACTGTAGTTTCTACATTAATTTTTTGAGAAATAGTTATAATAGAAAAAATTAAAAATATACAATCAAATACAGTAGTGATCATTGCTAAAAGTTCATCTAAATAACTTTGAAAGTACATATTCATTAAATCTGTCAAACAAGATAATCCAGCAATAAGATAAAAAACAGTAATAATTTTTTTAGAGAAATTTAAGGTATTAATAGCAGAGATAATAGTAAAGAAAAAACTTAAAGGAAATATAAAATTAATTAGAGGAGAATATTCTGAGATAGGAAGAAAAAAAAACAAGACTATTAAATAAACAAGAAGCTGTGTATATTTATTTTTATTAGATATTTTCATTAAATCTTACTATACCTTAAAGCTGACCACTGAAAGCTAATAGCTAACACCTCTTTTAACTATACCGTCAAAGCTGACCACTGAAAACTGATAGCTAACACTTCTAAAAATTTCACAACTCATAACTGACTGCTATATATAATATTTTGATTAAACTAAGGAAAAATAAAATTAGTTTTAATTATTAATAATATTTATGTCAAAGATAACAGAAAACATAAAACAAAAATGATTAATTATCAAATATGGCAGTGGCAAGGCTTTAATATCGGTTATCAAAGCTATGGCGACACAGGAGAAGCAATCGTTTTTATTCACGGTTTTGGGGCGAATAGTGGGCATTGGCGACATAATTTACCATTTTTAGGCGAAAATTATCGTTGTTATGCCATTGATTTACTTGGTTTTGGTGCATCAGCTAAACCAACTCCGGGGCAACCTTTTGACTATACTTTTGAAACGTGGAGCAAACAAGTAGCTGATTTTTGTCGAGAAGTGGTAAAAACTCCTGTTTATTTGATTGGTAATTCTATCGGTTGTGTGGTGACAATGCAAACTGCCGTTGATAATCCTGATTTAATTTTAGCCATAGCGGCGCTCAATTGTTCTTTAAGATTATTACATGATCGTAAACGAGAAAGTTTACCCTTTTATAAAAATGTGGGTGCAAAAATGATGCAGAAAGTATTAACAAATCCTGTTATTGGTAACTTTTTTTATCAACAAATAGCCAAGCCAAAAGTCATTAAAAATTTATTATCTCAAGCCTACCAAAAAAAAGAAGCCATCACCGATGAATTAATCGATATAATTTATCAACCTTCTCAAGATAAAGGCGCTGCGGATGTTTTTTTAGCTTTTACTGGTTATTCTCAAGGTGCTTTACCTGAAGATTTATTACCTATTTTACCTTGCCCGATAACTTTTTTATGGGGTACAAATGATCCATGGGAGTCGATTGAATTAGGGAGAGAATTAGCTTATTATCCTATGGTAAAAGATTTTATCGAATTAGAAGGTTTAGGACATTGCCCTCAAGATGAAGCCCCAGAAATTGTTAACCCTCTTTTAAAACAATGGTTAGAATCAATGAGTAATGGGTAATGAATAATTATTAATTAGTAATTAGTAGGGTAGGCACAAGCCCACAATTTTGGTATTTACCCCTAAGATGGTGGAATGGGCAAAAATAGTGGAATGGGCATCTTGCCCGTTGTAGGCTAGTAGGTGCTATAGTTAAGAGGTTAAATAAATGAAAATTTTAGTTAGTGATTTTGATGGTGTTATTTGTGATGGTTTAACAGAATATTTTTATAGTAGTAAACTGGTTTATCAAGAAATTTGGCAAGATTTTAAGGTTGATTTAGATAGTTTACAACCGATGTTTAATTTATTACGCCCAGTGGTAGAAACAGGTTGGGAAATGCCTTTATTATTAAAGGTTTTAACTTGGGGTGAAACTACTGAAAATATTTTAGACAATTGGCCAACTATCCGAGAAAAAGCAATTAAAATTCTTGATAAAGAAGGGGTAAAAGTTATTAATTTAGCTCAAAAATTAGATTTAGTTAGACAAAGACAAATTAACAAAAATTTAGATAAATGGTTAAATTTACATTGTTTTTATGATGGAGTAATTAGTAAACTTAAATATTTAATGAAACAGAATATTAAGTTATATATTATCACCACAAAAGAAGGAAAATTCACTAGGCAATTACTAGAAAAAGCAGATATTTTTTTACCAGAGAATGCTATCATGGGAAAAGAAGTTAAACGCCCTAAATATGAAAGTCTGCGATTAATTATTAACACCGAAAAAGTTAAACCATCAGACGTAAGTTTTATAGAAGATAGACTAGAAGCGTTAGAATTAGTGCATCAACAACAAGACTTACTAGAAGTTAAATTATTTTTGGCGTTATGGGGTTATAACGATGAATTGACAAAGGTTAGGGCAAAAAATAACCCCCTAATTAATGCTTTATCTTTAGCTAACTTTATCGGTAATGATGTATTCTAAAGTTTGATGATATTTAGTAGCTATTTTTCCGCCAATGACTTATACCACAGACGAGTTAATTAAGTTTTTAGGGTTAGAATTAAGGGCGACTTGGGGGGGGATGAGAATAATTTTCAATGCGGAGGAAAAATTAGATAATCCTGCCGTAGCGAAGGCAATTAATCTGCAAAAAACTAGTCGAGTTTTCGTTTTTCGTGATTTTCGGCAACAAATCCATGAATATCAGCAAAAAAATCAAGTTTCGGGTGTTATTTGGCGCACAATTAATTTTCAGAATCAAACTTTTCGTTGCCCAGAGGTTTATAATCAATTAATTGCCATTGATGGGGATAAAGAAATTTTAATGGATGCGAAAACATCAGTTCTCAATTTTTGGCGAGATGTAACTCAAGGGATGAAGTATTATTTAAGTGGTGATAAAAATACTCTCATTAGTAAAGATAAACTAGAATTATTATATCAAGAAGTTGAGTGGGCAGAATTAGATGCAGGAAAAGAAGAAATTTATTTAGGTTTATGTTGGGGAAATCCGAAGGAATATATTTATAAATGGGCGAATCCTGAATCTGGATGTCATCGTATTATTGCCACTCATCATGAGCCTAGTAATATTAAAATTTAAAATAGTATTTAAAAAACCTTCTTTTTTTTCCGCACTACTAAAAGGTTGACAGGGAAAATCAGCTATTGACATACTCCCCCGTTAAGCTGACGAACGGGCGATTCTGAACAGCCAATTACTTGACTGTTACTCCACTCAAACAAAATTTTTATTGATTACAAATAGACTAAAAGGATATGTTAATAACATCAAAACCTTCATTTTTCAGTATTTTTCCTAGTGATAAGAGTTTCCCTAATCGATACACTTTTTGAGCAGATCCTATTTATTTTATCTTGAAATGTGAGTAAAAGACCTTCGTTGAATTTCACAACAAAAAAATACCCACAGAAATCAACGAGGGATGTAAACGAACCAACAAATAAAATCGAGCGTCAGCGAGTCCTTAATTTTCAA
>NZ_VRZC01000155.1 GCF_016743215.1 Geminocystis sp. GBBB08 | reverse complement strand
AAAGGTTCAAAAAAGAGGATAAATGCAGACGTAAATGGTTCCTATAATATAATGAGAAAAGTAATCCCAACAGTCTTTGACTCAGGGATAGAGGGCGTTGTAGTTCGTCCAGTTAGGATAACTCCTATGGTAGAATAATGACTTCTACTTTCTGCCCTGGATTAAACGGTAAATTAAATAAAACTAATTCTTGAGAGTTACTAATAGTCAAATACTTTTTATAAGCATTCATATTTTTTATTTTTTCTTATTTAATTAATTTTTTATTAACTAATTATAAATTATTTGTGAGAAAATTTTATTGAAAGTAGCTATATATTAGCAATGGGATCTTGCGTTTTATAATAATTTGGTAATTTCAGAATATTATTTGATTTCTAACAGATAATTTAGAATTTCTATATTATTTATTGAATTAGGAGAATATTTGTTAATAATGCTAATAACTTCACTGGTTTAAGTATCCATATCCTGCCAATAAAGATTTGGTAATAAGTCGCCAAAAGCATTAATTTCTATATAGAACCCATTTGATATTTACATCTGTAACCGAAATAACAAAAGGTTTTGACGAGATTAAAGCATTTATTCTCAAATCATTACTATGTAATTCTTCTAAAAAAGATACCAAATGGGTTCTATAGCGTATTCTTTAAAATTAGGATAAATTAATAAATCAATTCCACCATAAAAACTATTAGGAAATAAAGATAAGGCTTTAATACATGTTTCTTGAATTTCATTCCAATTTTTAGGGTTAATTTTATTTACTAAAAAAATCATCTAAATTACCTCTTTTATTCAATAAATGTAATTTGGTAATTATGCCTTTTGTGCCAAGTATAACTACCGTATTTTGAGGTTTACCATTAATTACTACTATTCTTAACAGGTGGACAAGTTGAATGGTAGAAAAATTCCTAATATTCGATGCACTTTAAAATAATTTTATTGATTCATGGAAAATACAATCTCCCTGTCTTCCTGTCTGCCTGTCAACGAGAGTCATTCATCATCTATTTTTATCTCGAACTCAGGTTAGCTTATGTCAGAATTGAATCGTTTTGCCGCTCGTTTATTAGACTTCTTGCTCCCTCGAGTAATGAGTAATAAGTTAAGAAATTTATGTTTTCCATCCTAAAATAGATTTTACTTTTTATTTTGCAAGAGATTTATTGGAGATGTCTATTTTTCTACCCAACTTACCGTAAGAACATTTTTATTAGTAAGTAATTCAGAGAAGATAATATCGTTAATTATTTGCCGATACCAACGTAATAAAAACCTGCTTCTTCTATTGTCTGACGATGGAGGAAGTTACGCCCATCAATGATAACAGGATTTTTAACTAATTTTCTCATTTTTGGTAAATCTAGTTTTAAAAATTCCTGCCAATCAGTAACTAAGACTAATGCGTCACAACCATCGGCTAACATTTCGGCGTTACTTTCAATAATAACCCCAGAAAGTCCGTGACTTAAGCCCGTTTGAGATACGATAGGATCATAGGCTTTTACTTTTGCACCAAGACGATTTAATTCTTGAATAATGTTTAAAGCGGGTGCGTCGCGCATATCATCGGTATCCGGTTTAAAGGTTAAGCCCAATAATCCGATCACTTTTCCTTTAAGTATTTTTAACTCATGTTGCAGTTTTTCGATGACGATTACTCTTTGACGCTCATTTACTTTTACCGCCGCATTCATTAATTCCGTTTCATAGCCATAATCTCTGGCGGTATGAATCAACGCTGATACATCTTTGGGAAAACATGAGCCTCCCCAACCGATACCCGCTTGTAAAAATTTACTCCCGATACGAGAGTCTAAACCGATGCCTTTAGCTACTTGGGTTACATCTGCACCGACTCGATCGCAAATATTAGCCACTTCATTAATAAAACTGATTTTGGTAGCGAGAAAAGCATTAGCGGCATATTTAATCATTTCCGCCGAACTTAAATCAGTGACAACCACAGGAACATGAGGTAAAGTAATATCATCGGAAAAACTACGATTGACTAAAGGTTGATATAATTCCTTCATCATGGCGATCGCTTTTTCACTACTACTACCTAAAACAATACGATCTGGATTAAAAGTATCATAAACGGCACTACCTTCTCGTAAAAATTCAGGATTGCTGACAACATCAAAGATAGGAGTAAATTCTTCTGTCATAACAAAACCTTCCCCTAAAATTGTGGTTTGTCGCTCTTTAAAACCATCTAAAACGATCATCCGTACCCAATCTCCCGAACCAATAGGCACAGTTGATTTATTAACAATTACTTTATAGCCACCGTTAAGATGATTACCGATACCCCTAGCAACGGCTTCCACATAACGAGTATCACTTTCGCCAGTAGGTAAAGGAGGAGTGCCAACGGCAATGAATAAAATTTCTCCATGATTGACTCCGACACCTAAATCTGTAGTAAAATTCAACTTACCGCTATTCATACAAGAGTGCATCAATTCTGACAATCCGGGCTCATAAATGGGGGATTGCCCTTGTTTCATAAGTTTAACTTTCTCTTCATTATTATCAACACAAATAACATCATGACCGATATGAGCTAAACATACACCTGTAACTAAACCAACATATCCTGTACCAATGACACAAACGTGCATAAATTTCTCCTTTTGAATCTTAAAATTTGGTTAATGTAATTAATAGATTTCTCTTTTGCAGCCTTCTTTGCGCCATGAGTGCCTTTGCAAGAGAAAATCACATCGTAATAATTTAAACCTAAACTTGAATTTTTTGGCGAAAATCCTCAATAGTAAATTTTAAACCTTCTTGAAGAGGAATAGTCGGTTGCCAATCTAAATAGTGTTTTGCTTTAGTTATATCAGGTTGGCGTTGTTTAGGATCATCTTCGGGTAAAGGTTTGTATATCAATTCAGCATCAGGATTAACCATTTCTTGGATAGTTTGTGCCAATTGTAAGATAGTATATTCTCCCGGATTACCTAAATTTACAGGGCCAACATAATCGTTATTCATAAGACGCATTAACCCTTCAACTAAGTCCGAAACATAGCAAAAACTGCGAGTTTGCGAACCATCACCATATACTGTTAAAGGAATACCCCTGATAGCTTGGGCGATAAAATTACTCACAACACGCCCGTCATTTTCTAACATTCTAGGTCCATAAGTATTGAATATTCGTGCTACTCTGATCGCTAGTTTGTGTTCTCGGTAATAATCAAAAGCGAGGGTTTCAGCGACTCGTTTACCTTCATCGTAACAACTACGAATTCCAATACAATTGACATTACCTCTATATTCTTCAGGTTGGGGGTGTACGTCAGGATCTCCATATACTTCAGATGTAGAAGCTAACAAAAATCGAGCTTTGACTCGTTTAGCTAAACCTAACATATTCAAAGTACCGATAACATTAACTTTGATGGTTTTAACGGGGTTAAATTGGTAATGAATGGGGGATGCTGGACAAGCTAAATGATAAATTTGATCTACTTCTAATCTAATGGGTTCTGTAATATCATGACGAATTAACTCAAAACGAGGATTATTAAACCATTGTTTTATATTGGTTTTTGTCCCCGTGTAAAAATTATCTAAACATAATACTTCATGACCTTGATTCATAAGGCGATCGACAAGATGAGAGCCTACAAATCCAGCACCACCAGTGACTAAAATTCTCATATAACTTGATCTGTGAATCTAAAATTAATCTATAAGTTAACCTATAGGTGTCACTTTGAGCAAATTTTTTTGTTGTGATATTTCTTCTTTGTGCTTTTTTGGCACATTGTAGTAAAATTATTCTCAAACTTTTGTTTAAATAAACTTCATAAAAAAACAACAATGCTTCAAAACTATTTTAAAGTTAATACCTCAAAAGTGGTTCAAGAAACTATTGACGGTGAGGTAGTAATTGTTAATCTTAAAAAAGGTTATTATTACAATTTAATTGACACGGGGGCTGAAATTTGGTCTTATATCGAAAAAGGCATTAGTCAAGAAGAAATTAATTCAATAATTATACAAAAATATTCAGGTAATGAAGATGATATAAGTAGTCAAATTAACGATTTTTTTCAAGAATTATTGACAGAACAAATTATTATTCCTGATCTTAATCCTCACAATATATCTGAAAAAAATACGATAATTAAAGAAGATATAAATACCGATAAATTTTCTTTTCAAACACCAAAATTAAATAAATATACTGATATGGAAGAATTACTGGCACTAGATCCTATTCATGAAGTGGATGAAATGGGTTGGCCTAATGCTAAAATTGACACTCTTATTTAAATAAAAGTCCTAAATAAAATTCTAGATCGGATAATTAAGAAGTATTCTAATGAATCATAACAACTTAGATTCTTTTCCACAACAACCATTAGAGTTTTTTAATGATATTTTTTCTTATTATTATCAAGCAGTAAAAAAATCTCAAAATATCTCTTATTATTATCAAATTGCTGGGTTTAATATCTGTTTAAATTTTCCATCTCCTGCTTTAATTTCTAAAATTATTCCTGCTTTATCTCATCTTAAAATAGATAAGGTTTCTTCACCAGATTTAACTATTTGTCTTTGGGATAGCCATTCTACGGGAGTAAAAATGCCTCCCCCTCCTTGGGAATGGAATAATTTACTACCAAGAGGAGAAGTTAATGCTTTAACTTGTGATAAAATTTATACTTCTTTTCAAAGAGGAGCTAATTCTTTAAGTTTAGTTGATTTAGAACGAAATTTGGCTATTTATTGGGTAAATGATCCTGATTTGTTACCATATTGGGAAACTAGCTCATCCTTACGAAATATTTTACAGGTTTGGTTTAGTGACAAAAATTTACAATTAATTCATGGTGGGGCGGTAGGATTACCTGAAGGGGGAGTATTATTGGTAGGGAAAGGAGGTAGTGGTAAGTCAACAACGGCTTTATCTTGTCTTGATTCTGAGTTATTTTACCTTAGTGATGATTATAGTCTGATTACAGCGAATCCTATTCCTACGGCTTATAGTGTTTACTCTACTGGAAAGAAAAAACCTGATGATGTGGATAGATTACCATTTTTAAAACCGATGATAAGTAATCTTGAACGTCTTGGAGAAGAAAAAGCTGTTTATTTTTTACATGAGCATTTTCCTGAAAAAATTATTAAAACTTTTCCTTTAAAAGCGGTTTTAATTCCGAGAATTACAGGAGAAAAAGATAGTTATTTAGAAAAAACATCATCAATTATGGGATTATCTTCTTTGATTCCTAGTACGATTAAACAGTTACCTCATACTGGGGAAAAAGCCTGTAAAATAATGACTGATGTGGTTAATCAACTTCCTTCTTATTATCTTAATTTAGGTACAGATATTAAACAAATATCATCGGTTATTTTCAATTTTTTAAAGACAAAATAATGAATATAAATAATCCTTTAATTAGTGTAATTATTCCCGCTTTTAACGCTGAAAAATATCTAAAAGAGGCTTTAGAAAGTGTTATTAAACAAAACTATCATCCCTTAGAAATTATTTTAATTGATGATGGTTCAACGGATAATACTGCTAAAATTGCTAAAAGTTTTCAGAATATTAAATATATATATCAAGAAAATAGTGGTCACGCGATCGCCAGAAATAATGGTATTAAAATAGCGAAGGGAGAGTTTATTGCTTTTTTAGATGCTGATGATTTATGGACACCAAATAAATTAAGTTTACAAATAAATTATCTTAACGAGCATCCTGATATAAATTATGTATTAGGACAACAAAAAATATTTTTAGAGTCAGGAATAAAAAAACCTAAATGGCTAAAAGACGAGTATTTAGACAATGCAATACCTGCTTATTTATTAAGTGCTTTATTAACAAGAAAATCTATTTTTAATCAAATTGGTTATTTTGATTCAAGCTATAAACATGGTAATGATTCAGACTGGTTATTAAAAACTATTGATGCTCGTTTATCCATGTATATAATACCAGAAATAGTTTTATTAAAAAGAATTCATGACGCTAATCAATCCCATAATATTGAAGAAATGAAATCTGATGTATTAAGTTTTCTTAGGGCATCTATTAAACGTAAAAATAAGCAAAATAATCTTTAATTAATAATTATCATATGATTATTCAAAACCCATTTATTAGTGTAATTATTCCTGCTTTTAACGCTGAAAAATATCTAAAAGATGCTATAGAAAGTGTCATTAAGCAAAATTATCAACCATTAGAAATTATTTTAATTGATGATGGTTCAACGGATAATACTGCTAAAGTTACTAAAAGTTTTCAGAATATTAAATATATATATCAAGAAAATAGTGGTCCGGCGATCGCCAGAAATAATGGTATTAAAATAGCGAAAGGAGAGTTTATTGCTTTTTTAGATGCTGATGATTTATGGACTGATAATCATTTAGAATTATTAGTAAGTTGTTTTAAAAAAACTCATGATTTAGAGGTAGCTATAGGTTATGTACAATGTTTATTTTTGAAAGAAAAAAACCAAGAAAAAGAGTATTTTGAGGAATTTTCAAACTCCACTATTAATGTTAATTTAGGTGCTGGATTATATAAAAAATCAGTATTTAAAAAACTGGGTAATTTTGATCCTAATTTATCTCCCAGTGAAGATGTTGACTGGTTTTTAAGAATAAAAGAAGCCAATATTAATCAAATAATAGTTTCAGAAACTATGTTATATTATCGTATTCATGATAGTAATTTAAGTAAAGATAGAAAAAATAGTTATTCTGCTTTTCTTAAATCCTTAAAAATGTCTTTAGATCGTCGTAAAAAACTTAGAAAATAAATATATGATAAATTTGCCATTAGTTAGTGTAATTATAGTAGTTAAAAATGGTGAAAAATTTTTACAAACTGCAATTAAAAGTGTTTTAAATCAAACTTATAAAAACTATGAAATTATTGTTATCGATGGTAATTCTAATGATAAAACCCCAATTATTGCTCAATCTTATCCTCAAATTCGTTATTTTTTACAAAATAGTCAAGGAATAGCCGATGCTTATAATCAAGGAATTGATGAGGCAAAAGCGGAATTAATTACTTTTCTTTCTTGTGATGATATTTGGACTCATGATAAGCTAAAAATCCAAGTTGATTATATGATTGATAATCCACAAATTCAAGGTGTTATAGGCAAAGTAAAATTTTTTTTAGAAGAAGGAAATTTGCTACCATCAGGATTTAAAACTGAATTATTAGAAGGTGATCATATCGCTAAAATTATGGAAACATTAATGGTGAGAAAAAGTGTATTTGAAAAAGTTGGCAACTTTAACCCTGAGTTTTGGGTAGCGGAAGATACAGATTGGTTTGCTAGATGTAATGACGAAAATATTTCGATAAAAGTTATTGATCAAGTTTTTTTACACAAGCGAATACATAATAATAATAACTCAATTATTCATCCTGAACAGAATAAAAACTTACTCAAAATTTTAAGAGAATCAATTCATCGTAAAAGAAAAAAATTTAGTTAAGAAATTTGAAAAATATACAGAAAATTAATATGAATCAAGATCAATCATTAGTTAGTGTTATTATCCCAGTTTATAATCGTGAAAAATATGTTGCTCAAGCGATAGAAAGTGTTTTAAAACAAACTTATCAATCCCTAGATATTATCGTAATTGATGACGGTTCAACAGATAAAAGTGCAGAAATTATTAAAAGTTTTGGCTCAAAGATTAGATACTTTTATCAAGAACATAGTGGTCTTGCTAATACTTTAAATAAAGGAATTAATTTAACTAACGGTGAATTTATTGCTTTTCTTGATTCCGATGATTTATGGACAGAAAATAAGTTAAATTTACAAATGAAAGTTTTAAAAAATAATCCTCAAGTAAGTATAATCTTTGCTTATGTTCAACAATTTATTAGTCCAGAGTTAGACAAAAATATCCGAGATAAAATAGATCTTCCTAATGAGATAATGAAAGGCTATGTAAAAGGAACTATGTTAGCAAAAAAAGAAGTATTTTCTCAGATAGGCTTATTTGATAATACTCTAAAATTAGGTGATTTTATTGATTGGTATTTAAAAGCCTGTGAGCAAGGAATCAAAAGTTTTGTTTGTCCTGAAGTACTCTTAAAAAGAAGGATTCATGATACTAATATGGGAATTATTGACAAAAAAGATCGCAGTGATTATGTAAAAATAATTAAGGCTTATTTAGATCGTAAAAAATTAAAGAATTAATTATACTCCCCACAGTTAAAAACTTAACTTTTCATTATTAAATGTTTTGTTCATGATTTTTCTTGTTGATATTTTTTTTAATTTTATCAAAAAATCGATTTAAGAAAAAAATGCGGTAAAGCTAACATTCTTTTCCAACGATAAGGTTCTTGATATAGTCTATACAGCCATTCTAAATGATTATTACAGAAAAATTCAGGTGCTCTTTCTTTTACCTCGCCCCAAATATCAAAACTACCGCCAACACCTATCCAAACAGCATTTGGTGCTAAATGACGATGATTCATAATCCATAACTCTTGTCTTGGTACTCCCAAACCGACTAAAATTAATTTAGGTTGTATTTGTCGGATAGTTTCACACCAAGCCTCTAATTGTGCTTCTGATAAATAACCATGATTATAGGTGATATTGATAGTCGGTACTTTTTGCAACCATGCTTTCGCCGCTTTTTTTGTGACACCAGGAGCACCTCCATAAAAACAAATAGGATAGTCTTCTCCTCTTTTACCCAATTTTTCTACCACAGAAGATGCCAATTCTATTCCTGCAATTCGTTGTTGTTTTTGACCTCTACGCCATAAATAAAATATAATACCTGAACCGTCAGGTACTACTAAATCAGCTTTTTTGATAGCATTAGCTAATTCATCATTTTTTTGCGCCATCATCGCCATTTCCGAATTCATGGTGACAACATGAGTGGATTCACCGTTATCGATACGATTGATGATTAATTCTTCATAATTATTACTTAAATGTACTGGTAAATTAAGGACAGAAAAAGTTTTCATATTATTAATTAATATCTGTATAAATATATTTATAACAATTTTCACATAAGCGAGGTACAGGCAGGGGGCGATCATCCCTTTGTTAGCAAGGTTTATAGAGATCTCACCATAATTAAAAACGCTATAGTCTAAGTTATTATGTCAAATAAATTTTGAT
>NZ_VRZC01000154.1 GCF_016743215.1 Geminocystis sp. GBBB08 | reverse complement strand
CTGCATTATTGAAAATACCTGCTTGGCTAGGATTAGTAGCGGTAATTGTAATTACTTCTTCAAGAGATTTAGAATCTAAATCTGTACCGGCCACTGCATTGTTAAAATTATTTATATAGGCTGCGTGGTGTTTGTCGTGATGAAACTCTAAAGTACTTTTAGAGATATAAGGCTCTAATGCTGTGTAATCGAAAGGAAGTGTTGGTAATTGATAAGCCATATTATTAATCATATAATCGGTTACTGCCTTATCCTATCTGAATTATGTCTCAACTGTCAATGAAAGGAATTTTCCTTAATTGTCTATCAATTGTCATTTTTCTGAAAAAATAATTTCTTTTATTCTTCTTCCCTGATTAAATCAATACAATATTTAAGCAAAAAATATCATATATCAGGCAGTTGAATAAGTAATAATAAAGTTAAGACTATTATATTTAGGAGTCCTTTATTATGAAATTATCTAGTAAAAATTTTGAAACTCGTCTTGATTTAGTTTATGATGCCATCGTGGTTGGTGGCGGTATGGGTGGTTTATCTGCGGCTATTTATTTAGCTCGTTATGGCTTAAAATGTTTGATTATTGAAAAAGGGAAAGGTCGATCGCTATGGATGCAAGATCTTCGTAATTATTTAGGGATTGATCCTCACGCCCCCGGTAGAGATATATTAAATCATGGTACTAAACAAGCCATCGATTGGGGTGCAGATTATTTACGAGGTTATGTAGAAGATGTTACTGATGAAGGGGAAACTTTTGCCGTCAAAGTAAAAATTGGGAAAAAAGACAGTGTTTATCCCGTTTTTCGGAGTAAATATTTAATTGCGGCTTCCGGTGTTATCGATGTTTTACCTGAATTAGAAGATATGCAAAACGTCTATGATTACGCAGGTTATACTCTTCATGTCTGTATGATTTGCGATGGTTTTGATATGTGGGATCAAAAAGCCGTATTAATCGTTGCTAAAGAGTCTCAAATTAACGCAGCCTTCGTTTTAAACTGGTTTACTCCTTATATCTCTGTTTTAACTCATGGTTTATGCACTGTTGGCGATGAAATGAAGCAAAAATTAGCACAACACGGTTATCCTTTATATGAAAGTGCGATCGCCCGTTTTGTAGGAAAAAATCATCAAATGCAAGGAGTAGAATTAACGGATGGTACTTTTGTTGAAGCTACCACAGGGTTAATTAACATGGGATCAATTTATCATAACCACTATCTAAAAACTATTAATGGCTTAGAGTGGGATGGAGAAAACCTCCTTACTAATGATATGGCACAAACAAGCCACGATCGCATTTTTGCCTTAGGTGACTTGAAAAAAGGCTTAAATCAAGTCTCAATTGCTGTAGCTGATGGTACTTTAGCAGCTACTCAAATTTGGCGTAACATTCGCCGTGGCAGTCAACCCCGTAAATGGGAAGAAAATATTAAATAATCAGGAGTAAGTAATACTGAGATCTTGCATCAGAACAAAAATACTTTATCAACAAAGTTTGAATTTTAATACAGTTTCAATCAATAATTCTTACTATTGCAAGAGTGCCTATTCCCTATTGCCTACCTTAACCAGTCAATTTAATAGCTGGTGCAAGATCAAGTTATCTCAATGATAAATGACGAAAAAGAGATAAAAACTGTATTGATAACAAGATTAAATACGCCCGATGCCTTAATTAATAATCCCGTATAAATTCCCTGTTTTCTTAATTTCATCAGGGTAATTTTCAGTACCAATTTTAAAATTTTCCAATTCCGAGTTCTCCTGTCATCATGTTTTCGGTGTCTTCCTCCTCTCCATCCCATCATTTATTAGCTATCAATAGATACGACTTTATTTCTACCAGTATTTTTCGCTTTATACAATGCTGTATCAACACGTGAAATAGTTTGAACTATACTCTTATCATCATCATGATAAACACAAACACCAATACTCACAGTTAAATTGATTTTAAAAGATTCATAAATAATAACTTTATTTTCAATATGACTTCTAATGCGATTAGCAACAATTAACGCCTCCTCTAAATTACTTTCAGAAAGAAAAATAATAAATTCTTCACCGCCCCATCTAGCACACAAATCTTCTTTTCTCAAACATTGAATACATTCTTGAGCAACAGATTTTATCACATAATCTCCTACAGGATGACCATAAGTATCATTAATTTTTTTAAAATAATCAATATCTAAAATAAGCAAAGAAAAAAATCTTTTTTGTCTTTTGGCTAAATTAAATTCTCTCTCAGCTAAAGAAGTAAAATGACGACGATTAGAAATGCCTGTTAACTCATCGGTTTTCGCTAATTTTTCTAATTCTACTAATGCTTTTTTTAACTCATCTCTAGTGAATTTTAACTCTAAATGATTTTTAACTCTGGCTAGTAATTCTTGATTATGAAAAGGTTTTGTTATATAATCTACTGCACCTAAATCAAAAGCTTTTAATAAATCTTGTTTCTCATCACTAGCAGTTATAAAAATAATAGGAATTTCTTGATAATGAGGATTTTGTTTAATTTTTTCACAAAGTTCTAAACCATCAATATTGGGCATCATTAAATCTAATAAGATCAAATCAGGTTTAAATTCTTCTAAAGAAAATAACACTTCTTCACTACGAGACAATATTTTAGTTTTATACCCTTCTTTTTTTAATAATTTATCCAATAAAATTCGATTAATAGAATTATCATCTACCGCCAAAATAAAAAAGTTTTTTGGATTATAACTAGCCATAGAAATTTCTTTGTTTTGAGAAGCTTTATGAAAAAATAAGAAAAATTATACTCATAAAATTCTGATCTTTAATTTAAGGTAGCTTAAATAATCATCTTAAAATTATATAATGCTCTTTACCTTTCTCGATTAATTAATTTTCCCCTCTCCACTTCAATAATTTGAGCTTCTTTTAAGAGTTTACTGTCAAAATAATTCAAATGAGTAGTAGTAATCAAGGTTTGAAAACGATTACCCAATGAATCTAATAATTGCTGTTGTCGTTGTAAATCTAATTCCGCCATAACATCATCCAATAATAACAAAGGTGGCTCACCAATTACCGCCTCAATTAACTGTAATTCTCCTAATTTTAAAGATAATACCAATGTTCGTTGTTGTCCCTGAGATCCATAATTTTTTGCCGTTGCCTGATTAATGATAAAGTCAATGTCATCTCTATGAGGTCCAACTAATGTCATTCCCATATTAATTTCACCATTGCGTTTTTGTTCTATCTGTTCTTTAATTTTTAGATGTATTTTTTCCACTTCATCGGTTTGATACTCAACATTAGGAAGGTAAATAATTTCTAGTTTTTCAGTTTTATTACTTATTTGATTATGCCAAAATTTGGCAAAAGGTTCTAATTTAGTTAAAACTCTTTGTCTTCTTCTCATAACTCTACAAGCTGTTTCTACTAATTTATTATCCCATAAAGTTAATTCTAATTCTGCTGATTTTGATAAATCTGAATAATTAGTTATTCCTTGTTTTTTTAAAATTGTTAATAAAGCGTTTCTTTGTTTTAAAACTTGATTATATTGTTTGATAATATAAGCATAAACAGGCTCTAATTGAATTAAAATATTATCTACCCAATTTCTTCTATATTCAGGATTTCCTCTAACTAAATCTATATCTACACTAGAAAAAAAAACTGTATTAACTATACCTAAAAAATCTAAGTTACGAGATAATTTTTCATGATTGACAATTAACTCTCTTTTACCTTTAAAGGGTAAGATCATTTCTAAGTCATAATCAGTAAAACTACGACTAATATTTGCTTTTACTTGGCCATAAATTCTATTTTGATAAACTAAATCTTGATCTCTATTAGTGCGATGACTTTTTAGAGTTGATAATAACTCAATCCCTTCTAATAAATTTGATTTTCCTTGAGCATTATTCCCTAAAATAAGGATTTTATTACTGTGAAATTTAACTTCTTCTTGTATATAATTACGAAAATAACTAAGATAAATATTATTTAAAAACATGAACAAATAACGGATAATTGATAACTGATAACTGATCATTGATAATCTAACTTTATAGTTCACAATTAATTATTATTTCTATCTTATTAACGTTATATAGCATTTCTAAATCATGGGTGAGAAATTTACCCCTAACCTTCCTGATAAAGTAAGAAATTGAATCAAAAAACTATCACAACAAACACAGAATTGCTATAATTTGCTTCAAAATATGATATAAAGCTCTTAACAACGCTAATTTTTCTTTTTCTTAATTTTTCTATGAACAAAAAAAATAAATTATTATCAATAGTTTTGTGTTTAGCAACTATTATAACAGTTTCCCTTAGCTACATTCCTCCAGCTAACGCTTATAGTAAAGATGATATTTCACGGTTAATTGAACAAAATAAATGTATTAAATGTGATTTATCTAACTATCATTTTCCCAAAAATAAATTTAATTTAGAAAAAGCAAATCTATCTAAATCAAATCTTCATAAAACTAACTTTAAAAATTTAGATTTAAGTAAAACTAATTTTAGTGACACCGATTTAAGTTTTAGTGATTTAGAAAATATTAAAGGGATTAAAAGTGAATTTAAACGGGCAGACTTAACCCATGCTAATTTAAAAAATAGCAATCTTAATCAATCAGATTTTTATGAAGCAACCCTTATTCATGCCAATTTTAGTCATAGTATCTTAGAAAGAGCTAATTTTGAAAAAGCGAATTTATCCGAAATTAATCTTATTCAAACAACTTTAACAGGCGCAAATTTTCACAACGCCAATCTGACAAATGCTGATTTAGATTTAGCGAATTTAAGTAGTAATAGTAAAAGTCATCCGACTAATTTTACAAATGCTAATTTAACTAAAACACAATTAATTAATGCTAAGTTACATAAAGTTAATTTTAGTAATGCCAATCTTTATCAAGCGGATTTTGATGGTAGTGATTTAACAGAATCTAACCTAGAAAAAGCAAATTTAGCAGAAGCAAATTTAAGTCACGTTAACTTAAGTAATAGTGATCTACGAAATGCTAATTTAATCAATTCTTCCTTAGTTTATGCCAATTTAAGTAATGTAGATCTGCGCCATGCTAATCTTGAAAAAGCAAATTTAACAGGGGCAGATTTAACTAATTCTAATTTAAAAGGGGCAATAATGCCTGATGGTTCTATTCATAATTAACAATTAAGTAATTAACAATTAACAATTAACAATTATACATAAATTATTATTTATTAAAAATTAGTTATTAGAAAAATATTGAACTTACCATTATTTACCATAACGATAAAAATTCATTCCCGATTTTCTATTAACTAAATGCTTAAACAAGTTTATTTAACAAAATTACATACTAACCATAAAAAACAAAAAGTAAATAAAGTAGCAAATTGTTCTGATCCTAAACTAATATTTAAACCAGTACTAATAGATAAATTAAACAAAATATTTGCTATACAAACGCTAATAATAAAAGTAATAAAAGTAATAGCAACTGATCTCCAAAACCTTTTTTGTTTACGATATAAAATATAAAAACTTGTACCAACTCCCACCGTTAACAAAAGTGGTAAAATCTCATAATTATTGTTAAAAATACTAATAGCAATTAATAGAAAAAAAACAATTCCACTAAGAGAAATTTCTTGACGAGAAGGTTGATCTAATAAATTTCCTAACCATAAAGAAACTTTTTGAGAATTAGGATTATTAGATATCAATGAAGGTTTTTTAATTTCTGTAGTTTTTTCAGGAAACCTAATTTGTTCAGGAACTTTTATTTTCCCCTCTTGACGAAGTTTCAACCTTTGCATAATAATTGCATCATAAGCAATTTCAATGCTTTCCATGATAGGAGGATCATTGTGATATTTTTCCTTAAGATTTTGTTTTGCGTTTTGTATTTCTTCAAAAGAAGCATTTTCAGTTACTCCTAATTGTTCATAAGGATTTAACTCAGTCATTTTTGCCTTATTCCTCCGATTCTCAATGATTCTTAACAACTTTAACAGCAATAAATTGGATCAGTTTACACCAACTAAGACATATTATAATTAAACTAGGCATTAATTTTTTTGATGATTAATTTTCAGGATTAGGGGTTATAGTTCATAAATAACAAATTTTCAATTTTCTTATGACTTATGCCTCTTGCATTTCATAAAGTAAACAGAAAATTAATTTTACCCACCTACTTATTTTGATATTGTATATCTTCACTCTTAACCACTATGGAAGTAGCTTTAGCTAAAGTTTTAATCGTTGATGATGATATTCATATTGCTAATTTAATTAACCGATTTCTAAAACAAAAAAATTATCGAGTAGAATCAGCATCTGATGGTAAAACTGCGAGAGAAATTTTTAGCCTATTTCGACCAGATTTAGTTATTCTCGATATAAACTTACCAGATACTCTCGGTTACAATCTCTGTGAAGAAATGCAGAAAAATAATGACGTATTTATTCTTATGCTTACCAGTCGTAATGATGTAGAAGATAAAAAAAAAGGTTTTTTAATCGGTGCCGATGATTACTTAACGAAACCTTTTGATTTACAAGAATTGGAATTTCGAGTACAAGCCATTTTGCGACGCAGACGAGTTATTAATTCTGTGGTTCTAGATATTATTGAATTAGATAATTTAATCATTAATCCACAAACCAGAGAAGTTAAAATTAACGGTAAAGTTACCATTTTCACAAGTTTAGAATTTGATTTACTTTATTTTCTTGCCAGTAATCCAGATAAAGTATGGAAGAGACAAGATCTCATCAGTAATGTATGGAAAAATGAACCTTTAGGAGATAATCGGGTGGTAGATGTTCATATCGGGCAAATTCGCCGCAAAATAGAACAAGATCCCAATAATCCCCAGTATATCACTACCATTAGGGGAGTTGGCTATAAATTTGAAAGACAAAAATAGAAATTTTGTAATGCTTTTTCTACCTACCTTCATCAGTATATTTTCTAATTAGTGCCGGATTTAAGTTAAGTGCTTCTTCACCTTATGATATAATTATAGATTGCAGTATTTAAACTTTTACAGAAAAAATGAGCTTAACTTTAGAAAAAAAACAGGAAATTATCACTGAATATCAAATACACGAAACCGACACAGGATCATCGGCTTTACAAGTAGCATTACTTACTGCTAGAATTACTCAACTTACCGAACACTTAAAATTTAACGACAATGATCATTCTTCTCGTCGTGGACTTTTAAAAATTATCGGTCAACGGAAAAGTTTATTAAGTTACATTAAAAAGAAAAATGTTCAAACTTACCAAGACTTAATCAAAAAATTAGGTATTCGTGGTTAAAACCGATATTTAGAAATAATCATGCCATCTTCATCGAATCGAAATTCCTTACCTTTTGAACCAAAAAAGAATAAAAAAGTCACCAAAAAACTGACTAATAATCCCTTAGAAAAAGTAAAAAATATCTCTAGTAATAATTATCAGAAAGAAAAACAAACTTCCTCTTTGCAAGGAATTCCTGAAGTAGTCAGCAATAGAATGCTTAAAAGAATGGCTATTTTTAGCGGTATTCCCACCGGAATGGGGATTTTTTCCTTTTTTGCTTTTTATGTAGTCGTAACTCAAAAATGGTTGATAGTACCCAATACAGCCGTTTTACTCATAACTATGGGTTTATTTGGGTTAGGTGTGTTAGGTTTAAGTTATGGCGTTCTTTCCACATCATGGGATGAACAAAGAGAAGGCACTTGGTGGGGATGGTCAGATTTTACCATCAATTTTGGCAGATTAACGTCAGCATGGAAAAACTCACAACAAGAATCTATTAATAATAAATAATTAGTCTATTTTGTGTGGTTTATTTCCTATAAATTATAACTTACAGCCAAATTTAAAAAATATTGTGATCTAAATTATCAATTTTTAAGCGATAAAACCTCGTTTTCATAGAATTGGTAAAAAAATCAACAATTACTAATCCAGTGCCTACCTTAATATATTCATGAATTCAAGGTAAATTAAGTATGATCGTAGTAATGAAAGTGGGAACTCCCGAACTCGAAATCAATCGTGTAGGAGAGGAGTTAACTACATGGGGTTTAACACCTGAAAAAATTGTTGGACAAAGTAAAGTCGTTATCGGTTTAGTGGGAGAAACAGCTTCCCTTAATCCTGAACAAATTCAAGAAGTTAGCCCTTGGATTGAAACCGTTTTAAGAGTTGAAAAACCTTTTAAACGTGTTAGCTTAGATTATCGTCATGGACAACCTAGCGATGTAGTTGTACCTACTCCTAACGGTGACGTTGTTTTTGGATTAAATAACCCCATAGTTATCGTAGCAGGGCCTTGTTCGGTAGAAAACGAAGAAATGATCGTGGAAACCGCTACAAGAGTTAAAGCCGCAGGAGCTAAATTTTTAAGAGGAGGTGCTTATAAACCTCGTACTTCCCCTTATGATTTCCAAGGTCATGGAGAAAGTGCTTTAGAACTATTAGCCGCCGCTAGAGACGCTTCTGGTTTAGGTATTATTACGGAAGTAATGGATACTGCTGACTTAGATAAAATAGCTGAAGTTGCGGATGTGATTCAAGTTGGTGCGAGAAATATGCAAAACTTCTCACTCTTGAAAAAAGTTGGCGCACAGTCTAAACCCGTTTTACTCAAAAGAGGAATGTCAGCCACTATTTCTGAATGGTTAATGGCCGCTGAATATATCCTCGCTGCAGGAAACACTAATGTTATTCTTTGTGAAAGAGGCATTCGTACTTTCGATCGAGAATTTGCTCGTAACGTTTTGGACTTATCCGTAATTCCAGTATTACGTTCTTTAACCCACTTACCAATTATGATTGATCCGAGTCATGGCACGGGTAAAGCTGAATATGTGCCTAGTATGGCCATGGCCGCCATTGCTGGAGGTACTGATTCCTTGATGATAGAAGTACACCCAAATCCGGCTAAGGCTTTATCTGATGGTCCACAATCTCTTACACCTGATGCTTTTGATCGTTTAATCCCTGAATTAGCAGTAATTGGTAAAGCAGTTCAACGTTGGGAAACTCCTGTGCCTGTCTTTGCTTAAATAAGTAATGCTTAAATAAGTAATCAGTAATAGACTTTGCTCAAAAATACTTTTAATTTTCTCAGGGTTTTAACTGTTTGCGATAATCGGTAGAAAATATGCTAAAATCGATTAAAACCAAAAGCCAATGACTTTTAATTACTGGTGAAAATCCGTGCTTTACCACGTCACTGATGTTAAGTCAGAAACC
>NZ_VRZC01000153.1 GCF_016743215.1 Geminocystis sp. GBBB08 | reverse complement strand
ACCTAATCTGACAGCTATTTCTATATATTCCTCTTCACAAGATGCGATCGTCTCTGTAACTCCTAACATTTTTAAAATACCATAACTATGTCTGCCTCGCATCAATTCTCCCGGACAAGTTACTACTGGTAAGTTACAAGCGATCGCCTCTAAAGTAGTATTACCTCCAGACCAACTAAAAGTATCTAAAAAAACATCAGAAACAAGATTAAGATTCAAATAGTCATCATGAGTTAAATTAGAAAGAAAAATACAATAATTATCTATATTGAAATTTAATGACTCAAAAATAAGATTAAGACGCTGTTTAAATTTGTGCAAAATAGAAGGGCTTAAACGATTAATAAAAACGAATTGAGCATTGGATATTTTTTGTGCAATATAAGGAAAAATATAATCAAATTGTGGTAGATATTTATATAAACTTTGACAACAAAAATAAATTACAGCATCTTCTCTTAATCCAAAATCTTTTCTGGTTTTTGTGGCGGGAGGAATTAAAGGTTTTTCATAACAAATACCAATATTAGGAAGACGAATTAAGGTTTCAGAATAATGTTGATGTGCATTTTTTGCCTCCATTAAATCACTAGATAAAAAATAATCAATATTAGATAATCCCGAAGTTATAGGATGTAACCAAGTTGTACATTGAATAGGGCATAAACGCAAACTAGCAAGGAGTGTAACTTCTGGATACATTCCAATATCTAAAAACACTAAAATATCTAATTGATCATCAATAATTTTTTGAGCAACAACATCAATAATATCAATTTGATTAGATAATTGATAAAAATAATCACTGTATTTTTCAAATTCTTTAGTAAGATTATCTACAGAAGAATCAAGATAATAACCATAAATTTCAAATTTTTCTCGGTCATGATTTTTAAACCGCCCTTGAGCTAATTTAGCCACCACATGATTACGAAAACAATTAGAGACATAACCTATTTTGATTTTCCTCAATTCATCGATTTTTCTCTGATATTTAGGTGTCATCCACTGAGGGAAATTAACCTCCATTATTTTCTGTACTAAATCTCCATATTTTTTCTGTAAATCCAGATCATTTAAACCTTGATAATTAAGATAAAAATTATTTTTTTTGGATAAGGCTTCTATATATTCGTTATTAGGTTTATTCAAATCTATTTCTTGAAAAACTTGTGTTAAGCTTCCATTTAATTTACCACGGTATTAATTAATTTCTTCTAAATTTTCATAAATGAGGGGAATTGTTAAATATTTTTCTAATTTCCACAGTAAACTTTGAGAAAATATTTGAGAAGTTTCTTCTGCAAAAGTAATGGCTTGTTTTATATTTCCTTGATTATAAATAAGGTTAAATAAATTGAAATAAGATCTCGAATCTTGCGGATTAGCTACAATGCCTTGACGATAAATAGACTCGGCTTGTAAAAAATTATTAATATCTGAATATAAATTACCAAGATTATTATAAGATTCTAGTCGATGAGGTTCAATCTTTATCGCTTTTAAGTACATTTCTATCGCATTATCTTTATCCCCTAATTTTTCTAGGAGTACACCAAAATTATAATAATATAATCCATATTCAGAAGGATTATTTTCTTCATTAGCCATTAATTCATGAAGTTGATGATAAATAGAAAAAGCCTTTTTAAAATTATTATTAATAAATTGATTAACACCTTCTTCATTTAAAATTCTTAACAAATTTTGTAAATCCTCATCTAAATTATTGCTATTTAAAAATAAAGACATCCAAGCTGATTCGGCACTTTCAATATCATCTGCTAATAAATAGGCTAAACCTAAATAAAAATATTTTTTCAAAGAAACATTTTGACTGTTATAACTAGAAAACAAGATATTGTTATTTACTTCTATCGTTTGAAGACTATTTAATTTTTTTTGTTGGAGATTTTTAAGCAAATCAATCCATTCTTTTACTCTTATAGACCAAGTATAATTATTATTAACAAACTTGACTTGTTCCCGTAAATAATTTTCTAAGTCTTCTGTATTCTGACATTGAAACTCTTGAATTTTTTGAATAACTTTTTCAACAAACTTTTGTTTATATTGCTCACCAAAATCAAAATCTTGAATTGGAATCAAATTAGCAAAACCATGACTTGTTTCTGATAAAGCTCCTAAATCACTGGTAACAATAGAACAACCACTAGCCATCGCTTCCATTAGAGAAATACAGGAAGTTTCCCTAAAGCTATTCGGATAAGCAAATACATTAATGGATTTTAATTCTTGTGCTAACTGTTGTTGAGGAAGAGAGCCTATATATTCAACCCCTTCCATGTGACAACATTTTTCATAAAGCCAATCATATTCATTATCATCTTCATTTTTATGTTCATATACTTTCATACTCGAAAAAATTTTAAGTTTCGTTTCAGGTATTTCTTCCTGAATTAGAGGAAAAATATCTAGCAAAAGATCTAACCCACGAAATGGAGTGCTAGTATAAGCTAATATGGGAATAATCGACTTTTGATTTATAATTGAAGTTTGATTAACAAACAAGTTCTCAAAAAACGGACTTACAGCATTGCGTAAAACATAACATTTATTTGGATTGAGATTAAATTTTTGAATAAAACGATTTTTTTGCCAATCACTAACAAAAACAAAAGCATCATAACTATTTTGATTTTCTAAATCTGACAAAGATTGAACTGCTTTTTGATCAATATCATGTTGAATCCATAAAATTAAAAGGGAGGTTTTTAATAAAGTTGAACGATAAAGATTTCCATTATCAGAACCATCAGTCACAATCAAGACATCTAATAAATCAATTAGTAATTTAGGTATTTGGCTACAAGGAATACAAATAATATTTTTAGACTCCCTAGCCTCAGAAATAGAATTAAAAAGGAAAACTTCTTCTTGATTTTGAGCCAATTTTTCAGCTAAATAACATAAAGCAGAATGAGTACCTCCTAGGGGTCTTTGATATACCGTTTCAATAGTATAATTCAAGGAAATGGGAGAAAGAAAACCTATTTTCATGATCAGCTTTAAGTTGAAGTTTGATTATTATTAGTAAATATTCTGAATGTAACTATTTTTCGGCAAAGATCAAACCTATCTTGTTCGCATAGTTGCTAATCGTGCATTTTGATAATAATGTCC
Organism: Geminocystis sp. GBBB08; assembly: GCF_016743215.1. Classification (GTDB taxonomy): domain Bacteria; phylum Cyanobacteriota; class Cyanobacteriia; order Cyanobacteriales; family Cyanobacteriaceae; genus Geminocystis. The sequence continues at coordinate 6,300 of NZ_VRZC01000153.1, read as the reverse complement.
AAGAATTTGACGATATTCAACACCATTTTGTGCTAAATAATATGTACCCCATTGGCTTAACCCTAAACCATGGCCAAATCCTCTACCAGATACCTGTAAACCGTTACCTTCTGCAGAAACTCTAAACAAAGTACTTCTTAAATCTAAAGCACTTCTTAAGTCACTTCCCGCAACAGTTCTAGTACTACGATCGCCTACTACTTGCATTGTCACAATTCTACCTTGAGGGGTGGTTTTTTGAGGTATTAAGGCACGAATATTACCAACACCTCCAGCCAAACGACTAATAGCAGAGGGAGAAATGCTTTTATTCCACTGAAATACGGGAGCTGTTTGATCATAATCAACAACCCCTCGCAGATAGGGTAAAGGAGAAGTCCAAATATCTTCTGCATTTTCGGTATGTCCACCTGATGATGAATGAAAAACAGCTAAAATAGGTTGATTATTATAAGTCATAATTTGCCCATCAGTGGCTTTTACTGCTTGATGAGTTGTAGTATATTCACTACTTAACCCTTTATAAACCTGTGTTGCCGTTGTGGTATCAAGATCAAAAACACTATTTCTACTGGTATTACGTTTATACAAAGCATAAGTTCTAGCAGCTACAGCTTGGGCTTTTAAGGCTTCTTGAGGCCAACTCGGAACTGCTTCTGCACCGACTACGCTATATAAATAGTCTTCCATATCCACATAATTAACGGCAGTAATACCACTTCCTTGACGAGTTAATAATACTCTCCCACGATACCAGCGATCACCAATCCAGATAACACCATCACCGCTATGCTCTAACCATATAGCATTAGAGTTCCATTGGGCAAGATTAACATTACCACCATTAGATTTAGCTAAAAAGGAGTTCATTCCTTCTACTTGTCCGATAGTACGCCCTGCACTATCTTGAATTATGGCGGGGGTTGAACTTCCGATTTGTAGATTATTGACGTTTTTTTTGATGGCTACTCTTAATTCTAAGGCAGCGTGGGCAGAGGCACTGAAAATAAACCAAAATAAAGCGATAAAACTTAATTTAGAGGTTGTTTTTAGAATAAATTTTGTCAACATAACTATTAAATATATATTTTCGTTGATCCGTATTTTATGCTTAATGTTCCAAATTAGTTAAAGTTTTTCACATCGAACTTAGAATAACAAGCAGAATGATTTAGTATTGTTATAGAAATATCTAGCCAAAAACAGATATTTTGTCAATAGTATCTATGTTCAGTATTTTTTTAAAGGGGGTTATTCGAATAGTTATAATCATCCCATAAGTGAGAATTTTGTATGTAACTTTTATATATTTTATTTTAGAATAATCTGCTATCAATTTTTTACTATGAATCGTCATCTTTTTACCTCAAAAATTCCACGCTATGGGATTAAATCTCAAGACTATTGGGTAGAATTTTTATACTTTTTTGCTCTTTTTTTTAGTGGGATAATTTTATATTATTTTCACTTAGGTGATTTAGCTTTAAGGGATTGGGATGAAGGCACTTTTGCTCAAGTAGCGAAGGAAATTTATCAATCTTCTTTTCAGGATTTTCATTGGCTTTTTCCGACTATTTGGGATGAGCCTTATCTGAATAAACCGCCTTTAATTCATAGTTTAACAGCTCTGGTTTACAGTTTTTTCGGGATAAATGAATTTACAACTCGTATTGTAGGTGCTTCATTAACGGCTTTATCTGTGCCTTTACTTTATCTGTTAGCTAGAGAATTATTTTTACCCCGTTATTACGCCTTATTTTCCGCTTTAGTTTATCTTACCACTATGCCTGTAGTTCGTCATGGAAGATTAGCGATGCTAGACGGTGCAGTGTTATGTTTTCAAATGTTATTAATCTTGTCTATTTTAAAGGCAAGACGAGATTTACGTTGGGCTTTACTGACAGGGCTTAGTTTTGCTTTAATCTGTCTGAGTAAAGGTTGGATGATGGGAATTTTATTTCTTGCGATCGCATTTTTATTTCTGGTTTGGGATACACCTCGATTAATCACATCTTTCTATCTGTGGTTAGGTTTACTTTTAGGCACTATTCCCGTCATAACATGGCAGGTGGCACAATATAAATATTATGGGGAAAATTTTATCAATACTTCTATCAAAGATCAATCCATAAATCGTATTTTTACTGCCGTAGAAGGCCATCAAGGACCAATTTGGTATTATTTACTAGAATTACTCAAATATCCTCATCCTTGGCTTTTTATCGCTATTTATGGTATGGCGATCGCCTACAAAAATCAGAATTGGAGTTGGGCAAAATTTGTTTTAGTGTGGAGTAGTGCTTATTTAGTCGCCGTGTCAATAATGGGAACAAAGTTACCTTGGTATATTCTGCCTATATATCCAGCTTTATCCATCTCAGCAGGAGTAGCATTAGCACAAATAAAATCTTTACCTTCTTTCATCCCCTACCCTCAACCATGGAAAATATTTTTCGGTTTTCTCAGTGTTGTCATTACCGGAGGATTTTTCTATTTTCTCTTAACTCAACCTCATAATCAAAATTTATTAACAGTTTTAGGGTTATTATCACTTACATTTTTTGTGACAACAATTCTTTTAATTAAACAAGATCAACAATTTATACCTGTGTTATTTTGGGGAATGTATGTCTCTTTAATGGTGTTTTTTAGCTCTAATTATTGGTTATGGGAATTAAACGAAGCCTATCCAGTAAAACCAGTAGCAGCGGTAGTTAAACAAAAAGTAAACCCCAAAGAAACAGTCTATATTTCTTTTGATTATGAGCGCCCTTCCATGAACTTTTATAGTGAACATCGAGTCATACCTGCTAACCTAGAAGAAATCCAAAACTTGATCAAATTTCCCTCATCTTTACTGGTAAATAATGAAACCTTATCTCAACTTAATTTATCAATAGACGGTGACAATTACTGTTATGTTTTTCAATCTGTCGATAAAATGACACCAGAGATAAAACCTAACCAAAATTGTTTTCAAAAGACAACTATACCTGAATCAAAATTTATTTTATTAACACCGATTAAATGAACTGCCATAATTTACATAAACAGTTAGAAAAAAAAGAATTTATTAATATTAAAAATTTGTTTTCTCGAAATTTTATTATTAGTATTTTATGGTTTATATTTTGGATGATAATTTATGCTATTAGCATATTGATTCAACCAGAATTAATTTTTATTCCCATGGTATTAAATTTACCTTTAGCGACTTTTTTTTGCACAGGTATAATATTAGAAACTCTAGTTATTTTTATTTTTAACATTGATTATAGTCAATTCTCTGACATCTTGGGAAAAATTATCGTTTTATTATTTACTTTTACCCTCAATTATCTTTACCGTAAAGTCATTTTTAGAGAACAAAAATCGATAAAACCTAAATTAAAATCAAGATTGAAAGAATTTTTTATCTGGATTTTACCTTGGTTATTAACTATATATATCCTCTCATTAATATATGGTTAAATCTAAAGATAATCTAAAATTTTACGGCAGAAGATTAAAGAAATTGTTAGACTTAGATCTTCAATAATCAATCAATAATATAAGTAAAATTTTAACTAATATGTTATTACCGTTATATCTTTATCTAATTCTTTTTTTATCCATTGGAATCATAATCTTACATTTATTACCAAAATTAGGAGAAGTAGGAAAAACAGCATCAGATTTTTTGTGTTATGCCCCCGGCATTGATTTAGCACTAGCTTACTTTATGTTAATACCCCTGATGGTAGGTTCAATAATTGCCAGTTGGCAAGGTGTCGGGGTGGCTTTATTAGCAGAAATTACCACTTTATGGATTTGGATTTTTGCCCATGAGTCGATTCATAATAAACCAAAAACCAATATTCACCGAACTCTTAGCGGTATAGTAGGAAAATGGCGAAATCATTTAGCAGTATGGATTACAGCTTTAGCTATTCCTATTTTTTGGCTTGTGCGTTTTGGTGAAATTATTATTTATCCTCCCTTAACTTGGTTGATAAAATTACCTAAATATGAAACTAAAGATTGGGTAAATGTTTCTCGTCAAAAATTTGAAGGCTTAATCGGTTATGATTTAATTTGGTGTTTATATTGTGATTGGATGACAGGCGTATGGTCATTAGGAACGGAAATGCTTCGTAATGTGGAATCTTTTTGGTGCCCAATTCGATTTTACTCTGACAAAAAATGTGAAAATTGTCAAATTGATTTCCCTGATGTCCAAAATGGTTGGATTCTTGCCGATGGAAATATTGAAGATGTCACCAAACTTCTAGAGACAAAATACACAGATAATCAAGAAGAAAGATCTTGGTTTGGCCATTCCTGCCGTAATAATGATTAATTTTCATCTCCTTACAAAAACTCAACACAAAGGATGGTGTTTGCTGTCTTCTGTGGGATGTAGTATTGCCCCCTTTAGGGGGAGTGAGACTCTTAATATAATCCCTTAAAACTTCTGCCATTGATAAATCAATACTTTCAGCATATTCCTTTAATTTTTAGTATTCTCTTTCGTTGACGTTAAATTGAATCTTTTTAGGTCTAAAATATAATCTACAATTAGAGTATAACAGGAGGTGCAAGATCTGAGTAAATGAATAAAATAAACCCTCTTGATTAAAAATAGGCGACAATAGCCTCATTTTCCATCAAAGGATGATGTTTTTTTGGTGCATGATTTCTAACTTCTCTTATTAACCCCGATAACACTCCCCCTAAAATTATAATTAGTGCCATCAAGTTCTAACACTGTACCGATTTTGATTTTTTGATTAGCTAAAACTGCACCATCATTGGTAACTTTTCCTTTTCCTGTCATTAATAGCATCATATCAAGGCTAAAAGTTTCAGGGCGAGGATCTAATAAGGCTTTTACACTACCGTCAGGTTGCGGAACAATAACGTAATTTTTTAATCTCTCAGCCGATTCAACCGTTAATTGTCCTGCCGGTTCATTGCGCACGATAATATTAACATTAGCTTTTTGATTAAATTCACTTAATAAGGCATCAGGATCTTTAACACTTAAACCCCTAACTAATAAGTTTAATTCGATAGTATCAGTAGTACTACTTCCTACTTGAGCGATCGAACCTTGAGGACCTGGCACAATAAAAATACCGATTAGTACTAATATAATAACAGCGATCGCACCTAAATCTAAAATATTTACTTTACCGAATAAACGACCTTTAGAGTCAAGAATTTTCATAGAAATTTAGTTATAAAACAGACTTTTCAAAATATAACATCTAATAATTGATATTTGTTAAAATTTCCTTACAATATTTGCCCACAAAAAACTAATCTTTCTTTTGACATTTCCAAAATAGTGATTTATCATTAGTCATTTATGAATTATCTATCTATACCATTTCCCAGACTCATGAAGCCTAAAATATTAGCCTAAAAATCTTAGACAATAAGTATTGAAGCCCCAATTGTATCATCCAAAACTTCCAAATAACTATCTTACTTTTTTAATACATTTTATCGAACATTGTTATGACTAAAATATCCACTGTAGTTTCTCCCTCAACAATTAATTCTCCTAACTTAGAATTATCTTCCTCAAAAAAAACAGTAAATCCAGCAATGAAGAAAAAAATAGTTAGCAAAAAAAGAGACATTAATAATACCCCCAAACAGAAAGAAAAAAATTCCTTAAGTATTTTCAAAAAATTAATTATCCTCACCACTATTATCTTTAGTTTTGGTGGTTTAGGATTTGGTTTAGCCTTACGATTTGGACAAAATTTAGATATTTATCAATCAACAAACTCACCCATTAGTAATCGATCATTTTGACTAGCTGTTATATCCATTAAAGTTATCCCTTATTCTTTATTTGTTCCGAATCATCACTATCTATTAAATGAGCATTTCTTACTTGATATTTTAATCATCCTAGCCATCCATGAAATAAAAGGCGATCGCCTCTTTGCACTTTGATCGACTTTTAAGAAAAATGATCTCCCATGAGCAATCCGTATACTGATGAGAGCTGAAAAATCAATAAATAAAAACAAAAATTAACAAAAAATAACAATGATCAGGTAGAATTGAAATAACTATAAATAATCATTACATTAAATTAACAGATTTATGTCTCTCCCCATTCGCAACCTTGCGATTATTGCCCACGTTGATCATGGCAAAACAACCCTAGTTGATGCACTATTGAAACAATCAGGTATCTTCAGAGAAGGTGAAGAAATACCCTACTAAGTGATGTATTCCAATGATATTGAAAAAGAATGAGGAATTAATATCGTTTTTAAAAAAAAACAGGTAGGGTAATAA
>NZ_VRZC01000152.1 GCF_016743215.1 Geminocystis sp. GBBB08 | reverse complement strand
TTCTAATGGTTTATTTCTGTGTGCATGACGTACTGCATTAGTAAATCCTTCCGCTAAAGCCAGTTGACACTGTAACCAATCTTTTTGACGAATCCAATCTTGTTTTACTGATTCAAACTGAAGCAATACTTCTTCTAAATAAATCAAATCAGTCTTGACTTGAAAATATGTATATTGAGACGGTTTCAATTGCAACTTAATCCTCTACTAAATTTTGAATAATGTCTCGATCTAATTTAAACTACCATTATATCAAGTTATTTTAGCTTAAATTTTATCAAATCAAATTATGACATTTTCATCGCCAACTGAATATTATTCTTGGAATAAATATAAATGTGCCTATACTAGCTATAATACCAAGAAAGATTATAATCTAGCTTTAGTCTTAATCCATCCTATTGGTGTCGGTTTATCAGGCAATTTTTGGCATCGTTTTCTCTCAGCAGAAGCTAATTTAGGCTGTAATTTGCCTATTTATAACCCTGATTTATTAGGATGTGGACAAAGTGATTTCCCTCGTGTTGCATATGATCCTAAAGATTGGGCAAATCAACTAAATTATTTTATTAATAATATTGTCAAAAAACCTGTTATTTTAGTAGTGCAAGGTGCATCTTTTCCCCTCAGTATTTATATGTCGGCAGGAGAGATGAAATCTGATTTAATTAAAGGTTTAATCTTGTCAGGTCCTCCTGCATGGAATATAATGATTAATGGTGGTAATCTTCGCATTAGTGAAATTATTTGGAATCTTTTTTTTGACTCTTTTATTGGTTCTTTATTTTATCAATATGCCCGTCGTCGTAATTTTATTAAATCTTTTTCTATTAAACAACTATTTGCCAAAGCTGAAGATGTTGATAATGAATGGTTAGATATGTTAGAAAAAGCCGCTATTAATCCTCAAAATCGTTATGCTGTTTATTCTTTTTTAGCCGGTTTTTGGCGTAAAGATTATTCAAAATTAATGCAAAAATTAGAGCAAAAAATATTACTTTTAATCGGAGAAAAAGCTACCAGTATTAGTAAAGAAGGTTTTAAAGAAACTCCAGAGCAAAGAATAGAATTCTATCAAAAAAATATTGCTAATGTTAAGGGGAAAAAACTTAAAGGGCGTAATGTTTTACCCTATGAATCAACGGAAGAATTTTTAACAGAAGTTGTCAATTTTTATAAGCAATTTTCTAGTTAGAATTAAAATAAATAGACATCTCCAGAAAATATTTATATAAGCTCGTAGTGAGGGCTTTAGCCCTTATTTGGAGAATTATTAAAGAGATCTAATAGAAAAACTTCGAGATTACCGTTTAACAAAAAGTGCATGATTTTTATGAGTAAATTGCATTGCTTTATCTGTTTCGTAGCACAGACTACCGAAATAGATAGGTGCGAGAAGTAAGTTGGTAACTTATTAAATAATTATGGCACTACTCCAAAATAAATCGGAGGAATGTTACAACTTAAGCAAATCAAATGCAAAACACGCAACCCAACAAATCTGTCAAAACCGTCTGCCCTTATTGTGGAGTTGGCTGTGGCATGGTACTGGAAGTTGCTAAAGACAAGGTAGTAAAGGTTTCAGGGGATCGATCGCACCCTGCTAATTTTGGTCGTCTCTGCACTAAGGGTAGCACTAGTGCCCAAGCCTTGCGGGAATCGGGACGGATGGAATCGGCTTATATTCGGGAAGATCGCACCCGTGAACCCTTACAGATAGACATGAACATAGCGATAAAGAAAACAGCCCACCAATTGCGCCAAATTCTCGACAAACATGGTGCTGATGCCTTAGGGTTTTATGTTTCTGGGCAAATGTCGTTAGAGGCCCAGTATCTCACCAACAAACTGGCGAAAGGTTTTGTCGGCACTAATAATATTGAGTCAAACTCACGGCTATGTATGGCGAGTGCTGGGAGTGGGTATAAGCTCTCCCTCGGTGCAGATGGTCCTCCGGGCTCTTATCAGGATATGGATTGTACAGATTTGTTTTTTGTGATCGGTGCTAATATGGCTGATTGTCATCCAATCTTATTTTTGCGATTAATGGATAGGGTAAAGGCAGGGGCAAAATTGATTGTAGTTGATCCTCGCCGTACCACGACTGCTGATAAGGCAAATTTGTATATGCAAATCAAGCCCGGAACTGATCTTGCTCTTCTGAATGGACTACTGCATTTAATTGTTAAAAATGGACATACCGATGCCGCCTTCATTGAGGAATTTACGGAAGGTTGGGATGTTATGCCTACTTTTTTAGAAGATTATCCTCCCGATGTGGTTGCCGAAATTACGGGTATCCCTGAGACAGATATTCGACAGGCGGCTCAATGGATAGGGGAAGCACGAAAATGGATGAGTTGCTGGACAATGGGGTTAAATCAAAGCACCCATGGCACATGGAATACTAACGCCCTTTGTAATCTCCATTTGGCAACGGGTAAGATTTGTCGCCCAGGTAGTGGTCCATTTTCCCTGACAGGACAACCCAACGCCATGGGAGGAAGGGAAATGGGATATATGGGTCATGGATTGCCAGGACAGAGATCGGTACTGGTGGAATCTGATCGCACTTTTATCGAGACAATGTGGCAAATACCCACTGGTACGCTTAAAACCAATCTCGGACAAGGTACAGTCGATATGTTCTCCCAAATGGCTGAGGGCAAAATCAAAGCCTGTTGGATTATCTGCACCAATCCTATTGCCACTATTCCTAATCGTCAAACTGCCATCGCCGCATTAGAAAAAGCAGAACTGGTAATTGCTCAAGATGCTTTCTTAGATACTGAAACTAATCGCTACGCTGACATTTTGTTACCCGGGGCATTATGGGCGGAAGCCGAAGGGGTGATGGTTAATTCAGAGCGTAATTTAACTTTAATGCAGAAGGTGATAGATCCACCGGGGGAAGCCCTCCCTGATTGGCAAATTATCGCCAAAGTTGCCTGTGAAATGGGCTTTGCTCATGGTTTTACCTATAGTTCCGCCTCAGAAGTTTTTGAAGAGATTAAGAGTGCTTGGAATCCTCGAACGGGCTATGACTTGCGAGGTGCGAGTTATGAACGACTGCGGAAAACACCCCTACAATGGCCTTGTCCCCCTGAACAAGACAGCGATCGCAATCCAATTCGTTACGCCAACGATGGTGTCAGCCAAACCCTCAAAGAAAACCCTGACGGTAGTCGTCCTCGCCTTGTTTTCCCCACCGAACATGGCAGAGCCGTATTTTTTCCTCGCCCCCACACACCCAAAACAGAAATGCCCGATGAAAAATATCCTTTTGTCCTAAATACTGGAAGACTACAACATCAGTGGCATACCCTGACTAAAACTGGGAAAATTAAGACTCTAAATAAGCTAAACCCTAGTCCTTTTGTGGAGATTAATCCAGAGGATGCGAGTTTATACAATATTTGCCATGGCGATCAAGTGGAGATTCGTTCACGTCGAGGCTTTGTGATACTTCCTGCCGTGATTACTGATCGAGTACGATCAAGTAATTGTTTTGTCCCTTTCCATTGGAATGATGAATTTGGGAAAGATCTTGCCATTAATGCCGTCACTAACGATGCCATCGATCCGATTTCACTCCAGCCAGAGTTCAAATTCTGTGCCGTAGCCCTCACCCCCGTAATTAAGCCTGTGGAAAAACCTCCCATCGCCAATATTAACCCCCTCATACCTTCTACTTTTATAAAACTTGATATGTCCAAAATTGATGCCCTTTCTAACCTTCTTGGTATTGAAACCATGCCAAATGTCGTGCTAGAAGATCATGAAAAACTTTATTTATCGGGCTATTGTGCCGGGTTGCGTTTGGAAAAGTCTCTTAGCGGTGTGCCGACACTTCCCCCTAGTGCACCCATTGATCCGACAAAACGGCTGTGGATAGATGGTCTCCTGTCAGGGCTATTTGCCCGTAGCTATGTGGCAAGTGTTAGTATTCTACCATCTGAATCTACGATGGAAACCCAAGGGATCATCACTAAAATAACTGAACCTGAAACCAATTCCCCACCAGTATTATTACTCTGGGCTTCCCAGACTGGTAATGCGGAGGAATTTGCAGAGCTTTGTGCCAAGTCTTTGATCACAGCAGGGCATCAGGTTAATCTTTGTGCTATGGATGACTATGTGATAGCGGATCTGCCCAAAGTTCGCAATTTACTGTTAATTAGTAGCACCTTCGGCGATGGTGATCCTCCTGATAATGGTGTAAATTTTTGGGAAGCTCTTAAAGTTGACACTGCTCCTCGCCTCACAGAAACTCGCTTTAGTGTCTTAGCCTTTGGGGATTCTAGTTATGACCAGTTTTGTGGCCATGGACGCAAACTAGATGCTCGACTCGAGGAATTAGGAGCCCATAGAATGTTGCCAAAAGTAGAATGCGAACCAGATTACCAAGAACAAGCACAGGCTTGGTTAGAAGGGGTGAAGCATTGTCTAGCAGAGGCCAATATTTCATCACAAAAAGAATCACCACAAGAATCGGTAGCGATGGCACAAATTCCTTCACCACCGAAGCGCATTAAAACCTTCGACAAAAAAAACCCTCTGTTAGCACCATTAGTGGGCAATATTTTATTAAATGATTATGGTTCTTTGAAAGAGACTAGACAGTTTATTTTCTCTATAACCGATCCAGATTTTATCTATGAGGCAGGGGATGCCCTTGGCGTATGGGTTAATAATTGTCCAGACTTGGTGGGAGAATTGCTCTCCATTACTGGTTTATCTCCAGAAGCTCTAATCAATGTGGATGGACTAGGTGAAATGCCATTACAGGTTGCTCTTTTGAAACATTTTGAGATCGCCCGTGTGAACCAAAGTCTGCTACAATTCGTACTAGAGAAATCCCAATCCGATGAATTAGCTCAACTCCTAAAGCCTGAACATAAAGACAAGCTCAACCAATGGCTATGGGGAAAACAAGCGGTGGATGTGTTTCATGAATTCCCGATCGCCATTACCCCCACCGAACTATTAAGCCTATTCAAGCGTCTCCAACCAAGATTATATTCCATCTCCTCGAGTCCCAAAGTCACACCTAAAGAAGTTCATCTCACTGTGTCAGCGGTACGTTACACTTACAATGGTAAAATGCGTAAAGGAGTTGCTTCTACCTTCTTAGCTGATCGTGCCGAGAATACTCAAGTACCAATCTTTGTGCAAAAATCTGCCCACTTCCGCCCCCCCTCAAAACCTGATACACCGATGATTATGGTAGGTCCAGGTACTGGGATTGCACCTTTTCGAGCATTTTTGCAAGAGCGTCAAGCTAGGGGAGATTCTGGACGAAATTGGTTGTTTTTTGGTGAACAGCATTTTGCAACAGATTTTTACTACCGTGATGAACTCAAACAATGGCATGAGGATCGCTTCCTGACTCGACTTGATTTAGCATTTTCTCGTGATCAAGCAGAAAAAATCTATGTCCAAGATCAAATGCGTAAACAGGGTGCAGAACTTTGGGCTTGGTTGCAAGAGGGGGCACATTTTTATGTCTGTGGTGATGCTAGTCGCATGGCAAAGGATGTGGATAAAGCACTGTGTCATATTGTCCAAACTCACGGTAAATTAACAGCAGAAGAAAGTAAAGTATATGTCAAAAAACTTGCTTCCGATAAACGTTATGTGAGAGATGTATATTAAAATCAGATCTTGTACCAAATTAATAAATTGTCGGCGAGAACTAGACCTCACAAGGGCAGATTTTTAATATTTGGGTGAATACAAGGCGACAAAGAAGATGCTACATAGGAAAATTGGTATTTTTCTGAGATCTGGCATGACTTACATAAAAACTAAATAGACAAAGCTGAGAAAATCAATTCCTCTATTGTTAAAGTCAAATTCTTTTATCTTTGCCCTTTACTATATTTTTTCAAGAAATCTAATATTGGATTTTTCACAAATGATTTAAACTCAGATCTTGCACCAGTACAATAATACTAATGAAACAAAACGGGAAAAATCAATTTTAGGAGTTTTAAAATCAATTCTGATTACTTTTCCCTCTTCCCTCTTCCCTTTTCCCTATCCTCATCGAGAATTGATGATAGAGATGCAAGATCTAAGTTAAAATTGTCATATTAACTATTAACTATATATGGATAATATTGAAGCGATTAGAGGCACAAAAGATATTTTGCCCAAGAAAGTAATATACTGGCAATACCTAGAAAAAACTGCTTCTGAAATTTTAACGAAAGCCGCTTATCAAGAAATTCGGACTCCAATTTTTGAGCAAACTCCCCTATTTGAAAGAGGCATCGGGGAAGCAACGGATGTAGTCGGCAAAGAAATGTACACATTTACTGATCGGGGTGATCGCTCTATAACCTTACGTCCTGAAGGCACTGCTGGAGTAGTTCGTTCTTACATTCAAAATAAACTGTTTGCCAGTGGCGGAGTAGAAAGATTATGGTATAGTGGAGCAATGTTTCGTTATGAGCGTCCCCAAGCAGGAAGGCAACGACAGTTTCATCAAATTGGCTTAGAATTATTGGGTAGTAAAGCGGCAAGGGCCGATGTTGAGGTAATTGCCATCGCAACAGATATACTGAAAGCGTTAGGATTAAAAAATCTGAGTTTACAACTAAATTCTGTGGGTAGTAAAGAAGATAGACAAACCTACAGACAAGCCTTATTGGATTATTTAACCCCCTACAAAGACAATTTAGATTCAGATTCCCAAGACAGATTAAGCCGTAATCCTCTACGGATTTTAGACAGTAAAGATAAAAAAACCCAAGAAATCGCCCAAAATGCTCCTAGTATCCTTGATTATCTTGGGGATGACTCCCGTCACCATTTTGACAAAGTATGCACCTTGTTAAGTGATTTAAGTATCCCTTATGAATTAAATCCACGTCTGGTTAGAGGCTTAGATTATTATACCCATACAGCTTTTGAAATTATATCAGGAGACTTAGGTGCACAAGCTACGGTATGCGGAGGGGGAAGATATGACGGTTTAGTGTCTCAATTAGGAGGTGTCGAAACTCCAGCCGTTGGTTGGGCGATAGGTATGGAAAGGTTAATCTTATTATTAGAAAAGTTACAACCTCTTTCTCCTCAAACTCCTGATATTTATTTCGTTTCTCGTGGAGAAAAAGCGGAAAATTACGCTCTTGTTATCGCTCAAAATTTACGTCATTCTGGTTATAAGGTAGAATTAGATCTTAGTGGTAGTAATTTCCTTAAACAGTTTAAACGAAGCGATCGCAGTGGTGCTAAAATTTGTTTAGTGTTGGGAGAGAGTGAAGTTGAACAAGGTATGATTCAGGTTAAAAACTTAGAAAATTCTGAACAAAAAACTGTATCTCAGGATAAACTATTAGAAATATTAACTCAGTTAATAAATTGATAAATTAATCTTTATTCCCAATCGAAAAGAGGATCTTTTTCTTCTTCAAAATTTCGGTTAAACTGATTATTATTTTTGTTAGTTTGATTAGATTTATAAGTCTTTTTCTGATATTTGTTTTTATTAAAAAATATAGGAATAATTGCTCCGATGATAAAGCCTAAACTTAAAGCAAAAGCAAATAATAAACCCAGAGGAATTTTAATAGATTCTAACCAGAAAAATTTTATGCTAACTAAGGTGATATTTTGAATAGAAAATACTGCTATTAAATTAATCCAAAATCCCACGATTAAGCTAATAATAATTTGTTTAAATATAGTCATTTTCTTATCTTACAGTTATTTTAATTGTCCATAACACTACTAAGCTATAACTTACGCATTGACAAAAATCATTAAATATGAGTATGGTTTTTCCAACAACATTATAAGGTCATTTTTAGTATTATTTTTCTTTGATTACCAGATATTTTATATTTATTACTGATTATCTCAAATAACGATATTTCGTTACTACACATTATTGATAATTTGTAAAGTGCGTAACTCCTAATTACTTACAACGCTTTTCAAATTGGTAAACCACACCCCGATCTTGCGAACACACTTTAGCCTACATTTATAATAAAAATTTGTGGTTTATTGATCTAAAAACGGCTGTATTTATATATCACTTGTAAACTATCAAGTGAAGTGTGATCCCCCGTTACAATAACTCCCCGATCATTTGCGGATAAATGCCTTAAAATTTTGTAAATTGACTCTATTTCTGCTGATTTACCTAAATTTGACGCAATTTCTGTGATAGTTAAAGACTTACTACTATTTTTGATTAAATTTAACACCTCTGTTTGTAAACTCAGAATTGAAGCGGCAGCTTTTTTCCCGGCTTCAACTCCGGGTTGGTGATAGGCATTAATGTTAACCAAATAAGCATAAATACTTACTGCTCTTTCATATAAAGCAATTAAAGCACCAACAATACGAGGGGTAACTTCATTGACGGTGACAGTAATGGAATCTCTACCATTATCATATAAGGCTTTACGAGTGCCTTGTAATAAACCAGAAAGATAATCACCGCTAGTAATATCCGTTTCTAATTCAAGGGATTTCCCTTCTCTATCTTTTAATACTTCGATAAAGGTAACGAAAAAGTTAGCTATTCCTTCCCGTAATTGTTGCACATAGGCGTGTTGATCTGTTGATCCTTTGTTACCATAAACTGCTATACCCTGATAAACTATGTTGCCGTCTAAATCTTTTTCCTTGCCTAAAGATTCCATCACCAATTGTTGTAAATAACGACTAAACAACAAAAGACTGTCTTTATAAGGCAGCACTACCATGTCTTTTTCTCCCCTCCCTTTTCCGGCATAATACCAAGCTAAGGCAAGTAAAGCCGCAGGATTTTGTTTCACATTTATGTTTCTAGTAGCAATATCCATTTCTTTTGCACCTTCTAACATCTCGTCAATGTCGATGCCTTCTAACACGGCGGGTAATAAGCCAACGGCTGATAATTCGGAAGTGCGCCCACCCACCCAATCAAACATTGGCAAACAAGCCAACCAATTTTCTTCCTTGACAACTTGATAAAGTTTACTACTGTCATCCATCATGGTTATAGCTACTGCATAACGAGAAAAGTCTAAACCTTTTTCTATGTAAGCATTTTTTACCTCTAACATTCCATTACGGGTTTCTGGTGTGCCTCCTGATTTGCTAATAACTAAGACTAAAGTACTTTTTAAATTATCTCCTAACTTACTTAAAACTCGATCGATTCCGGTAGGATCTGTGTTGTCAATAAAGTGTATATTTAAACTAGGGTTAATCGACCCTAAAGCTTGAGAAACAAATTGAGGACCTAAAGCTGAACCTCCAATACCGATAGAGAGTAAATCTGTGAATTTTTCTCCTTGAGGAGTAGTTATCGTGGCTGAATGGATTTTTTCGGCAAATTCCTTGATTTCTACTAAACTGTTACTAATTTCTTCCTTTATTTCTTGAGTAGGTGCAATGTCAGGATTTCTTAACCAATAATGCCCTACCATGCGATTTTCATCAGGATTAGCGATCGCCCCTTGCTCTAGTTTAGTGATAGAATCAAAAGCGGAGGCGAATTGGGGTTGCAT
>NZ_VRZC01000151.1 GCF_016743215.1 Geminocystis sp. GBBB08 | reverse complement strand
TGATCATTTAATTTAAAGTAAGGAAAATTGAAGATGACACAAATAATCGAGGTTAGCTTAATAGATGTACTCAATAAATTAGATAGTAAAATAGATAGGCTAGATCAGAAAATTGATTCTAAGTTTGAATTACTAGATCAGAAAATTGATTCTAAATTTGAATTACTAGACAAAAAAATTGATTCTAAGTTTGAATTACTAGACAAAAAAATTGATAGTTTGCAAAGTGATTTAAACACCGTAACCATTGATGTGGAAAAGCTCAAAACCCAAAATGAGCAAATAGTCAAAAGACTTGATACAGTGGATGCTAGGCTTAACACCATTACCTTAGGTGTTTTTGGGCTTGTGGGTGTTTTAGTGACAGGATTGTTAACTATTATCAGTAAAATTGTTTTCTTTTCTAATCCTTGATGGAGGAATAAATCTTTTGCTACAAGTCGTTTAACCATATATCAAAAAAAATATTTTTATGAATTGTTTAGAAACGAGAATTACTGACGATGGCTCACAAACCTTTTATTCTCAAGAATTTGGCGAAACTTTTCATACTAAATACGGTGCTAAAGCTGAAGCAGAAATTACTTATGTTCAAGGTTGTCGCCTTGCTGACAAAATCAAACAACAAAATCACCTTAAAATTATTGATGTTTGTTATGGTTTAGGATATAACACAGCCGCCGCCCTTGATTGTATTTTGAAGATTAATCCTCAATATCAAGTAGAAATTTTTGCTTTAGAATTAGATGAAACTGTACCTCGTCAAGCCTTAGAACATAATTTATTAAATCATTGGTCTTCAAATATTATTCAACTTTTATCAGAATTATGTAATTATAAACAAGTTAATACTCCCCAACTTAAACTCAGTTTATGGATTGATGATGCTAGACAAAGTATGAGCAAATTAGCAACAAAAAATTTCCAAGCTGATGCGATTTTCCTTGATCCCTTTTCTCCACCTAAGTGTCCTCAATTATGGACGGTGGAATTTTTTTCCCTCCTTTCTCAGTGTTTAAACCGAGATGGTATTATTGCTACTTATTCTTGTTCGGCAGCCATTCGGAGTGCTTTTCTTGAAGTTGGTTTGAGTATCGGTAATAATTTTAGCATCGGTAGGCGATCTCCGGGTACCTTAGCCACTTTTGAAAGTAAGTATTTATCACCTTTATCACAAAAACAATTAGAACATTTACAAACTCGTGGGGGGATACCTTTTCGAGATCCTGACTTAACAAGTATATCTGAAACTATCAAACAACGTAGAGAAGAAGAACAAAGTCTCAGTAATTTAGAGTTTACAAGTAAGTGGAAAAAACGTTGGTTTTCTTGACAAAACTTGCGTAAATAAACTGATGACAATGACCGAAAAATATTCAACAATGGAAACAAATAAGATTGATATTTGAGAGAATTTGATCTTATCTACTTCTTTATTGTCGAACAGGTGTTGATTATGAGTAACTATCAGGCTATCACAGAATTAAATCCCCAAGGTAGATTCATCTCAGTAGTTTCTACTCCAAGTAAAATAATGGTGGTAGATGATCAACCCTTGAGTCTTTTACACGCAGTAGATTTAATTAGCTACGAAGGTTATCAAGTCATTAAAAGTAGTAATAGCTGTGAGGTTTTAGAATTGGCTTTTTCTCAACAACCTGATGTCATCCTCATGGATATTGTCATGCCTGAAAGGGATGGATTGGAATTAGCAAAAATACTGAAATTACAACCCCAAACGAAATCTATTCCTATTGTGTTGATGTCTGTGGTAGAAGACCTAGATCTTTGGCAAAAAGCCCTTAAAATTGGTGTGGAGGAGATTATTTTGAAACCTTTAAATCATAACTCTTTATCTCCTAAATTAAAAATTTTAGCTCAACAAAAACGTCTCAATGAAGGATTAGATCAAACAAAAAAAGTATTACTCAGTTTAGCAATGGCCATCGAAGCGCGTTCTCTAAATACAAATAAATCTCTCTTAAAATTAGCCAATTTAGCCATGAATTTTGCTCAATATTTAGGATTATCTGATCAAAATATTGAAGATCTTGTTTTAGCCGCTTATTTACATGATATTGGTACGGTAAATATTTCCGAGCAGATTCTCAGTAAAAAAACTCAACTTACCTATGCTGAAAAAGAAATTATCCATCAACACGTTATTATTGGTGAACAAATTTGTCAACCTTTGAGTAATCAACCTAATTTATTGGCAATAATTCGTCATCATCATGAAAAATGGGATGGTAGTGGCTATCCCGATCAATTAGTGGGAGAGAATATACCTTATCTAGCACAAATTTTTCAAATGATCGATATTTATGACGCACTTACCAATGAGCGTATCTATAAACCTGCTTATAATCAGGAAGATTCCCTAGCCATTATGGAACAAGAGGTACTTAAGGGTTGGCGTAATCCAGTACTTTTTGCTCAATTTAAAAACTTTATCCTTTTTGACACTCACCGATTAATTTCTGTGGGGGCTTGTGTTTAACAAGAAATATAACGAATGTCCCCTTTTGGATATTTTCAAGATAATTAATAATTATTAATTATTTGTGGTTAAATACTCATGATTAATTGTTAAATTAGTGTTAGTAATTTTTCAATAAAACTAAAATAACAAAAATGAGTGATTTAATTGCGATCGCCTACGATGATCTTTTCAAAGCCGAAGAAGTAAGATTAACTTTAGCTAGATTACAAACAGAACGTCTCATCGAATTAGAAGATGCGGTTGTAGTCGTTAAAAATGCTGACGGGAAAGTAAAACTAAAACAAGCCATCAATTTAACAGCCAGTGGTGCTGCTAGTGGTGGTTTTTGGGGACTACTAATTGGGACTCTTTTTTTAGTACCTTTGTTTGGGGCTGCGGTAGGTGCGGCTACAGGTGCATTAGGGGGTGCGTTAAGTGATATAGGTGTCGATGATAACTTTATGAAACAATTAGGAGAAACTTTACAACCAGAAACTTCTGCCTTATTTATTCTTGTCAAAAAAGTAACTCCTGATAAAGTGTTAGATGAAGTTAGTAAATATGGCGGTAAAATTCTCCGTACTTCTTTAAGTAAAGATGATGAGGCACAACTACAAGCAGTATTAGACAATCATGGGCTAACCATTCCTGAATCAGAAGAGGACTAATCCGTAGGGGTTGAATAATTTTAATCCCCTAGGAATTAGGAATAGAGTTTTTGACAACTCCTCTGCCTAAAGGCTAGAGGATTCAAGCTTTCACCGAATGATGCCTTTCAAAAGTGAATTTTTTACTTGGTCTTACTCTTTCTCCACAAGCTGTAGCGATATGCCCTACCGCCAAATACTACAGACGTTTACTTGAAATTGGCTTAGTTTTTGCCTTTTATTGTCTGTAACCACATCGAAGGATGTTTTTTTAATTATAGCTCACTAATGCCCGTGCATAGCAGGGTTTTAGACCCACGATTTTTTGATAATTTTATAGACAAATGTTCATCAACAAAATTACTTTATTAGCTTAACAAGTAAACTAAATGCCATAACTGATACATTTATGCGGAATAAAAAGAATTTAGAGACACTACATCAACAAAAAAATGCGCAGTTTTAGCCGAAGGTTTAAACCCCTTGTTTAGTCGAAAAATAAGTAAGTATTATACAATTACATACTCTAATTATTCATTACAAGTTGTTTTTCTTTGAAAATAATTTCTGTAAAAGGCTCAAAAATAGGGATCAAATTATCTCTTGCTACAGCTAAAATAGGAAACCCGATTTCACCATAATTTACGCCTTTAGTTAAAGGAAAACTAACTTTTTGTCTCAGATGAACTAAATTTCCTCCAGCACCTCTTAAAATTGGATAAGCACCAGCTATATCCCATATTCTAGGACTTGCTTCGATCGCTCCAAGGGTAGCACCAAAAGCGACTGAAATTAAATCATAGCTAGTTACTCCCGTTATCCTAATTTTGCAAGGAAAGTTTTGTTTTAGTATATCTAAACTGCGATTACAAAACATTACTACATGATTTAAACTAGGTTGATCATAACTGGTATAAATGAGGGTATTATTGAGAAAAGAGCCTTTAGGTCCAGTTAAACCAGTATTATCAAAATAATAACCGTGATATGTTTGGTGAATTTGCGGAAAATGAACAAATCCAAACACTGGCACACCCTGATAAAGTAAGCCAATAGAAATACCCCAAATAGGAATACCCCTAGTAAAATTAGTTGTGCCGTCAATAGGATCAATTACCCAACACCAATCGGTATGAGGTAAAATATGCTCGGTTTCTTCTGTCAAAACTCCGTGGGTAGGAAAACATTGTTTAATCGCCTTTCTCAATTCGTAATCTGCCCATTTATCGGCTTCTGTCACTAGACTACCATCAGCTTTGCGAGTCGGCTCTAATTTGGCAAAATCTTCTAATAACTTGTCTCCGATATGTTGGGTTATTTGCCGACAAAAATTATATATTTCCTGCCAAAAATAAGTCATCTTTTTTCCCTGTTTGGTTACGTTGATAGTTGAAGCCTAATTTTTTTCTATCCTTTCAAAGTATAATTGATCTTTCGTAACCTGTTAAATCCTTTATTCCTTTATTGATTCCTGTGTCTGTTAACAATCCTAACTTATTAATCGCAGCTAGTGGCACTGGTGGGCATTTATTTCCAGCTTTGGCTGTGGCGCAACAATTGCCAGATTATCATATCCTGTGGTTGGGAGTGCCTCATCGTCTTGAAACTTCCTTAGTGCCTCAATCTTACCCTCTTTTTACCGTTGATATTGATGGTTTTCAAACTAGCTTCGGGATTAAAACTATTTTTGTAATGCTAAAAATGATTAAGGCGATCGCCAAAACTTATAAGGTAATAAAATCAAGGAAAATAGATATAGTATTCACCACAGGAGGATATATTGCCGCCCCTGCTATTATTGGGGCAAAATTAGCCAAAATTCCTGTAATTTTACACGAATCAAACTACATACCGGGTAAAGTAACTAAATTATTAGGCGGTTGGTGTGATATTGTCGGTATTGGTTTTACAGGCACAACTAAATATTTACCAAAAGTTAAGACTCAATGGGTAAGCACACCAGTTAGAGAAGAATTTTTATCACCCCAATCTTTAGATTTAAATATACCTGACAATGTGCCTTTAATTATTGCTATGGGAGGCTCACAAGGGGCTGTAGCGCTTAATAAATTGGTGAGACAGTCAGCTCCTCATTTGGTAAAGACAGGGGCTTATATAGTTCATTTAACAGGGAAGCAAGACGATGAAATGGGAACTTTTCAAAATGATCGCTATTTAGAAATGCCTTTTTATGATAATATGGCAGGATTATTACAACGGGCAAATATAGCTATAAGTCGATCAGGTGCGGGTACATTAACAGAATTAGCCATTACAAAAACTCCTTCTATTTTAATACCTTATCCTTTTGCGGCGGAAGATCATCAATTTTATAACGGGCAAGAATTTGTTAACGGTGAGGCTTCGTTACTTTTCAGACAAGATAAATTAACGTCAGATTTATTAACAACAACGGTATTAGATTTGTTAAATAATCCTGAAAAATTAACAGATATGGGAGAAAAAGCTGGTAATTTAGCTTTAGGAGATAGTGCTAAAATTTTAGCAAGAATAATTCAAGAATCTTATATAGCAACACTAAATCATTTGTGAAGAATTAAAGATTAAAAAATCAATCTGTAAATTTTACTATACCTTAAAGCTGACCACTGAAAGCTGATAGCTAACACCTCCAAAAATCTCACAATTCACATAGTAGGATTGCTATAATATTGATGATTAATGAGTAATGACGAATGAAGAATGAGGAATGATATAGTTTAGTGCAAAGATAACCTATAATTAGGCAAGAACAAAATTAAACAGTAGTAATTTATTGTTCATTGTTAACTGTTAATTGTTAATTGTTATTTATGCCTTTCCAAGCAAATCCGATTAAATTTGGCACTGATGGGTGGCGTGGGGTTATTGCTGCCGATTTTACTTTTGAGCGTGTTGCAAAACTAGCCCCTTTATGTGCTCAAGTTTTAAGGGAATCTAATCCCAATTCTAATTTAATTATAGTCGGTTATGATCGCCGTTTTATGGCGGAAGATTTTGCTAGTATCACCGCCGAAGCATTACAACAATCTGGTTTTGATGTTTTACTTTCTGAAAGTTTCGCTCCCACTCCTGCTTTTAGTTGGGCGGCAAAGGCAGAAAATGCTTTAGGTGCATTGGTTTTAACTGCTAGTCATAACCCTGCTAAATATTTAGGGTTGAAGGTAAAAGGCGGTTTTGGGGGTTCTGTATCAGAAGATGTTACTGCTAAAATTGAATCATTGTTAGATTCTGATACCCTAAAGTCTGATCATAAAGGTACTTTAACATTATTTGATCCTTGGGAAAGTTATTGTCAACAATTGCGATCGCAAGTTAACATTGATTTAATCAAAAATGCGATTATTTCAGGCAAATTAAAGATTTTAGTAGATGTCATGCACGGGGCAGCTTCTACTGGTTTAAGTCGTTTGTTAGGCTGTGATATACCCGAAATTAACGCCCAAAGAGATCCCTTATTTGGAGGAGGTGCACCTGAGCCTTTAGCACGTTATATCCCTGAGTTATTTCGTCAGGTTAAAGAAACGGCAAAAAGTTATCCCGATAGCCTTAGAGTCGGTTTAGTGTTTGATGGAGACTGCGATCGCATTGCCTCTGTTGATGGTAACGGCAATTATTGTAGTACGCAAATTTTGATTCCTATTTTAATCGAACATTTAGTCACCCGTCGAAAATTGCAAGGAGAAATTGTTAAAACCGTTAGTGGCTCGGATTTAATCCCCAAAATTGCTAATTTATTTAAAGTGCCTCTTTATGAAACGGCTATCGGTTATAAATACATTGCAGAAAGAATGTTAACCTCTCAAGTGTTGGTAGGGGGAGAAGAATCAGGGGGGGTTGGTTATAGTAATCATATTCCTGAGCGTGATGCGTTATTGTCGGCATTATATGTACTAGAAGCGGTAGTAGAATCAGGAAAAGACATCACAGAACTTTATGATAATTTACGACAACAAGTTAACTTTGATTCAGCTTATGATCGTATTGATTTAACCTTAGCAAATATAGAGCAAAAAAATCAACTACAACAAAGATTAGAAACTACACCATTAACTGAAATTGCTGGGAAAAAAGTAACAAATTGTCTCGCCATTGACGGTTATAAATATCGCCTTGAAGATGATAGTTGGTTATTAATCCGTTTTAGTGGTACTGAACCTTTATTACGTTTATATTCGGAAGCCCCAAATTTAAAAATTGTGCAAGAGAATTTAGCATGGGCAAAAAGTTGGGCAAATCAAGAATAAGTAGGGCGATGCACTGCCCACAAATAACCATTAACTATTAATTATTAACTCAATTAAATCGAAAAAATGTCAAATCAAATTCAACCTAAATTAATTATTCACGGTGGCGCTGGTAGTTCATTAAAAGGAAAAGGCGGTTTAGAAGTTGTGCGTCAATCTTTACATGAAATTATAACCGAAGTATATCAATTATTGTTAGACGGTAAAAGTGCTACGGAAGCAGTAATTAGGGGATGTCAGTTATTAGAAGATAATCCTCGTTTTAATGCTGGTACTGGTTCTGTATTACAATCAGACGGACAAATTAGAATGAGTGCGTCATTGATGGATGGTGAAAAACAAAGATTTAGCGGTGTAATTAACGTTTCTAGGGTTAAAAATCCCATTAATTTAGCCAAAACTCTCCAAAATCAAGAAGATCGAATATTATCAGATTATGGGAGTGCCGAATTACTCAGAGAATTGCAATCTCCAATATACGATCCTTTGACGGACTTAAGGTTACATGAATGGATTGAAGAAAGAAAGGAAAATTTCACCAGAAAAATGGCTGGAGTGGTAGCAGAAAGTAGTGAAAATGCCCGTCGAGGCACTATTGGAGTTGTAGCTCTTGACAAACAAGGTAGAATTAGTGCTGGGACTTCTACTGGGGGTAAAGGTTTAGAAAGAATAGGTAGAGTAAGTGATTCAGCTATGCCAGCGGGGAATTATGCTAACTCTCAAGCAGGTGTCAGTTGTACTGGTATTGGAGAAGATATTATCGATGAGTGTTTAGCGGCAAAAGTAGTAATTCGTACCACTGATGGTTTATCTTTAGCTGAAGCTATGGAAAAATCCATTCAAGAGGCTTCTTCAAATAAAAGAGACTTAGGGGCGATCGCCCTTGATCGTTATGGTAAAATAGTCTGGGGTAAAACTAGCGAAGTCTTATTAGCCGCTTATCATAACGGTAAAAATATCGGTGATTGTTTAGAATGGGATGATAATAACCTAATTGGAATTTCTGAGTAGTCAAAATTATCTGTAGGTTTGTAGTGAGCCTTTTAGGGCTTCTATTTATAAAGGCTTTAGCCTTGACTACGAAAGATAAAAAAGATAAGTTTCTATATTACGGGTAAAAATCATGAAGATTAAACATCAATATATTATTCTTCTATCATTATTAATATTAACTGCTGCTATAGTGCCGAATTTTTGGCAATTAGGTATGACAGGAATGGTAGGTTTTTTCCTTGCCTATTTGAGTAAAGGTAGTCGTAAACCTAAAAAAAAGGTTAATTTAACCACCACTGACAGGAGGAATTAAGGCTATTTCATCACCGTCTTTAACTTCAAAATCAGGGGAAACAAATTCTAAATTTACCGCTAATTTAGTTAAATTTTCCCATTTTTTTAGAGCAGGTTTTTCTTGAATAATAATTTTTAATATATCTTTTACTTGACTTTTTTCAGATATTTTTAACGTTATTTCTTCTTGTTGATATATTTCTTGATATATAGCAAATAGTTTTATTTTTACTGTTATTAAAAAATCTCTGGTCATTTCTAAATAGAATATCAGGTTCGATTAAATAATTATAGTAAAATTTTTCGCTAACCTCGTTTATCTGCCCTAATAGAAGACACAGCAAAGATGCGGAGTTTTATTATAAGTTATTATCCGAACTTGATATAAGATTGCTTATATAATACACTTCCCCACTAACACCTAATTATTGTTCACTTAATGCCTAAAACCTGATACTGTGATTTAGCCCAAAACCTGATACCTAAATAATTTAATAAGTAATTCCACGATATGTTCTTGGTTTTACTTTATACTCAGTAGAGGTTTTTTCCGCAACTATGGTTTGTGGATTAATAGATTCATTAACGGCAACCCCACGATATGTTTTTGTCTCTTCTTCGGTTTCCCATGACTGAGAAATAAATTGTTTTCTGTTATTATTATTTTGGATAGTTTTCTGACTATTTTCACCATCAGCATATTCAAAAAGATTATATTTACTTTCAATAAATATTGTTTGATTACTAATATCTTTTTTCTCTATAAAAGGTATTTTTTTATCAAATTCTCTGGAATTTTGATCAGCAGAAGCGACAACTAAAGTTGTTAAATTCTCAGGATCATCTTCATTAATTTCTTCAATTATTGACGTCAAATATTGAGATTTTATCATTTCTTTTGCCGTTTCTTCTTCTACCCATAATGAATA
>NZ_VRZC01000150.1 GCF_016743215.1 Geminocystis sp. GBBB08 | reverse complement strand
ATATACTATTAATAATAAGATGATGTCAATCGGAAAAAATAAACTACCTTTTTTTTCTATCATTATCCCTACTTATAATCGTCCTGAAAACCTAAAAAAATGTCTTGAATTTATAACAAAATTAGATTATCCAATCAATCGATTTGAGGTTATTATTGTTGATGATGGTAGTCCTCAATCTTTAGAATCAATTATTAATTATTTTCAACCCCTAATTAAGCTAAAATTTATTCAACAAAAAAATTCAGGTCCGGCTACCGCAAGAAATAATGGAGTTTCTCAAGCCCAAGGAAAATATCTTGCTTTTATCGATGATGATTGTGAAGTAACTCCTTCATGGTTGTCTATTTTTGCTGATGGTTTTGCCCAAAATCCTGATGCAATATTAGGCGGTTATACTATCAATAAACTTAAGGAAAATATTTATTCAGAAGCTAGTCAAAAATTAGTCGATTATCTCTATAGTTATTATAATGCTATACCTGAACAATCTAAGTTTTTTACATCGAATAACTTTGCTATTCCTAAATTAATTTTTGAAAAAATAGGCGGTTTTAATACTACTTTTCCCTTAGCGGCGGCAGAAGATCGGGAATTGTTTGATCGCATTTATAATCAAGGTTATCAAATGATTTATTTACCAAAAGCGCAAGTAGAACATTCTCATTATTTAACTCTAAAAACTTTTTGGCGACAACATCTAAATTATGGAAAAGGAGCAAAACATTTTCACCAAATTAAAGCCAAAAAAAAATTAACAACTATAAAAATAGAGCCGATTAATTTTTATGTTAATCTTTTAATATATCCCCTTAAAAGTGAGTTAGAAATCAAAAATATTAAAATAATCATACTATTTATTATTTCCCAAGTATCTAATACCATAGGATTTTTTTTTAATGAACTAGATAATTTATAATATAAAAGAAGATTGTATTTTTTCAAAATTAATGAAAATAAATTCCCAAAACATTATTATAATTGGTGCCGGTCCTGCTGGTTTAACTTGTGCTTATGAATTAGTAAAAAATAATCATCAACCTTTAGTTTTAGAACAAGCAAATTTAGTCGGTGGAATATCTCGAACTGAAGTTTATGAGGGTTATCGTTTTGATATTGGTGGTCATCGTTTCTATACTAAGGTAAAACAAATAGAACAATTATGGCGAGAAGTTTTAGGAGATAATTTTATTCGAGTCTCTCGTTTATCTCGTATTTATTATCAGGGCAAATTTTTTGATTATCCTTTATCTTTAAAAAGTACATTATTTAACTTAGGTTTAATAGAAAGTTCCTTAATTATTTTAAGTTATCTGAAAGCAAAATTAAGATTTATTGTAGATAAAAAAGAAGCTGAAACTTTTGAAGATTGGATAATTCATTGTTTTGGAGAAAGGCTATATCACACTTTTTTTAAAACTTATACAGAGAAAGTGTGGGGAATTCCTTGTAATCTAATTCAAGCTGAATGGGCAAAACAAAGAATAAAAGGATTATCTTTAAAAGAAGCAATAATTAATATTATATTCGGTAAAAGTAACGCTAAAAGTTTAATTAATCAATTTGATTATCCTATTCTTGGCCCCGGAATGATGTGGGAAGCATTTGCAGATGCGATCGAAAATAAAGGAGGAAAGGTACAATTAAATAGTAAAATTATTAAAATTAATCGAAAAAGTACAAAAATATTATCAATTGAAGTAGAAGAAAAAGGAGAAATAAAGACTATAAATGGAGAACATTTTATTTTTAGTATGCCCTTAACAAAATTATTAAATATAATTGAACCAAAGCCACCAGAAAATATTTTAAAAGTAGCGAATAAATTAAACTATAGAGACTTTTTAATTGTAGCTTTAATTATTGATGCGGAAGATTTATTTCCCGACAATTGGATATATATTCATGCTCCAAATTTTCAAGTAGGTAGAATTCAGAATTTTAAAAACTGGAGTCCAAAAATGGTACCTGATTTAACGAAAACTTGTTTAGGAATGGAATATTTTTGTTCAGAAGGTGATGATTTATGGAATTTATCTAACTCAGAATTGATCAAATTAGCTACTAAAGAATTAAAAGAATTAGGATTAGCTAAATATAAATTAGTTGAAGGAGGCACAGTCTTACGTCAGAAAAAAGCCTATCCTGTTTATGACAAAAATTATTATCAATATTTAACTATCATTAAAGATTATTTAGGCACTTTTGAAAATTTACAAACAATTGGTAGAAATGGAATGCACCGTTATAATAATCAAGATCATTCCATGTTAACTGGATTATTAGCCGCTAAAAATATCTTAGGTGAAAAACACGATTTATGGGAAGTTAATACAGAACGATCTTACTATGAAGAATTTATCAAATAAATTAGGGGTTATTAAAACTGCCTAAAAAATTCACTATCATGGGTGAAATTTCCTTAGAAAAATGCTCTTGAGGATAGTGTTTTGCTTCTTCAATGGTTATTAATTTTAAATTATTATTACTTTTTACTAAAGTTTCTACAGGGGAAAATTCTAGCCAAGGATCATCTTTTCCCCATATAATTAAACAGAGTTTTTCCCATTGTTTTAAACCAGCTTCTATTTCTGCGGTAACTTGTTTTAATTGTAATTTTTTTACCACCGTTACTAATGTTCTACCGGGTAAAGATGAGGTAACAATTGGTTTACGATAAAAGGCTAAATTTTGATCTGAAATTACAAAACCTGAGCCTTTTTCTAAAGTTCGATCGACTATTAAAGGATCTTGTGTTACCATATCACCTAAGAAAGGAATACCACATTGAGCAATTTGCCAAGGTAATTTTGCAGTAGAAAAAATAGGAGTATTGAGAATAATTAATTTATCAATTTTATCAGGATATTTTAAAGCGTATTGAATGCCAACGGTTGCTAAAAAACCTTGCACCACTAAGGAAATTTTTTCTAGTTTTAACTCATCAATAAATTCGGCAAATGCAGTTAAATAAGCAGAAGGTGTATAGTCAAAATCTCGTTTATCTGGTATGTCTGATAACCCCCAACCTAACCAATCAGGTGCAATAGCTCGATAACCATATTCTGTTAAAATAGGCATAATTTCTAACCAAGAAAAACTCTGAGAAAGTAAACCATGAAGTAAAATAACAGGAGTTTTATGATTATTTTCAGTGGGAAATCCTTCCCGATAAAACCATTCTAAGGAGGCAATTTTTATTTTATTTTCATTAATAGTCATTGTGTTTATAATTGTTAAATTTATATAATTAATTCTTAATTCCTAATTCCTAACAAGAGGTTTAAACCCCTTGCTAATTCCTCATTAATTATCGATTGCGGATAAAACAAAGTGCCTGTTTATTATTAGGGCAAAATTGACTAGAGACGGGGTTATTATGAATATAAAGTTGTTTTAAATTATCTAAATCAAATAAAGATTCTACATTAGAATTAGTGATATTATTATTATTAAGAGATAATTCTTCTAATTTTTTCAGTTTAGTTAAAGGAGTTAAATCAAAAATTTTATTATTATCTAAATATAACTCTTGTAAATTAGTTAAATCATCAAGAGGTTTTAAGTCTTCAATTTTATTATCTTTAGCATATAACTCTTCCAAATTAGTTAAATTTTCTAGAGGTGTTAAATCACTAATATTATTTTGATTCAGATATAATGTCTTTAAGTTAGTTACAGAAGATAAAGGTTTAATATCATTAATTTGATTGCCACTCAGATAAAGTTTTTCTAAATTAGTTAAAGATTTTAACGGTGAAATATCTGTTATTTTATTATGACCAATAATTAATTTTTGTAAATTAGTTAAAGATTTTAGGGGAGAAATATCACTAATCTCATTATCATATAAAGTTAATTCAGTAATATTAACAAAACTACTTAAAGGGCGTAAATCGGAGATACCTTTACTACTAATATTAATACTAAAAACTTTTGGCACAATTTCTGCCGCCTGTTGACAATTTTCAACTTTTAAGACACTGACAACAGCATTAATAGTTTTTTGAGTAGCTTCAGGTAAAGTTGCTTCTTGACGACACCAATCATTAAAACTGATCATGTTAGCATTAGTTTCAGCTATGGCTGATGAATTAATAATCGTAGTTAGTGCCAAACTAAATATTAAACTCGATTTTAATAAAAACATTTTGTTACTCTCACATCATAATGTTAAAAGATCTTAATATAGCAATCTTATATAAGTTCTGAAAATAGAAACACTCTATTATCCAATATAAAGATTTAAGCCCCTTGCCAAAGCTATCGCTTTTATAATAAACCATAAACATTCACTCAATTATCTTAATCTTAATTGTGTCATGACTTTTAAATTTACCCTAACAACAACTTTTTTTATCATCAGTTAAACTTAATTATTTAGTTCTAAAATATAAATGAAAGCAATTATGGTAGTGGGTACAACATCCCACGCTGGAAAATCATCTCTTGTTACAGCTTTATGTCGTTTATTATGGCGTAAAGGTTGGTTAGTTACTCCTTTTAAAGGACAAAATATGGCGTTGAATGCCTATGTAACTGCTACTGGGGGAGAAATTGGTTATGCTCAAGCACTACAAGCATGGGGTGCTAAAACTATACCTAGGGTAGAAATGAATCCCATTTTATTGAAGCCTCAAGGTAACATGACTTCTCAAGTTATTATGAAAGGAGATGTTGTCGGTGTCACCAATGCAAAACAATATTATGAAAATTATTTTGATAAAGGTTGGGAAGCTATTACTGAAAGTTTAGATATTCTGGCTCAAGAATTTGATTTAGTGGTATGTGAAGGAGCCGGTAGCCCAGCAGAAATTAATCTTAAACATCGTGATTTAACTAATATGCGAGTAGCAAAACATCTCAATGCTTCCACTATTCTTATTGCTGATATTGAAAGGGGGGGAGTTTTTGCTCATATTGTAGGTACTTTAGCACTATTAGATCCTCAAGAGCGATCGCTAATTAAGGGCATTGTAATCAATAAATTTAGAGGAGATCAAACAATATTAGATCCAGGGATAAAATGGTTAGAAGACTATACTAAAATTCCAGTATTAGGGGTAATTCCTTGGTTTGAATCGGCTTTACCCTCAGAAGATTCTCTGGGATTACTGAAGCGATCTAACAAAAAGAAAAATTATGAGTTAAAAATTAATATTATAAAATTGCCCCATATTTCTAATTTTACCGACTTTGATCCTCTCGAAGCCGAAGAAAGTATATTAATAGAATATATCGAACCGAATCAAACTCTTGGTTATCCAGATGCGGTGATTATACCCGGCACAAAAACTACTATTACCGACTTAAAAATGCTCGAAAAAACAGGCATGATGTCACAAATTAAAGATTATGTAGAATCAGGAGGGACTATTTTAGGTATCTGTGGTGGATTTCAAATGTTAGGACATCAAATATTAGATCCAGAAAATCTTGAAGGATTAGAGGCAGATTGTCAAGGATTAGATTTATTACCCATCAAAACCACCTTAAAACCTGAAAAAATTACTCGGCAAAGAGAAGTCGCTGCCAACTATCCTCAAAAAGATTTACCAGTAGATGGTTATGAAATTCATCAAGGATATACAGAATTGATTCCGTCTTTAAGTAAATTGCGTAAAATTCGTTATTTTTCTTTATTCAATGATGACAGTTTAGGCTTAGTTAATGAAACACAATCAATTTGGGGTTGTTATCTTCATGGTATTTTCGATAATGGTGCATGGCGTAGGGCATGGTTAAATAATTTAAGAAAAAAACGAGGTTTACCATCATTACCTACGGGCATAAGTAATTATCGTCAACAAAGAGAAGAATTACTCGATTCCTTAACAGATTTAATCGAAAAACATCTTAACTTAGATCCGATTTTGAATGATTAATCTTTGCTAATTATGAAGAAATATTACAAAATTTACTTTTTTAGAGCCTAAATTAAAAAAAAGATTTATATTAGTTGATAGGTACAAAAAAGGAGGAAAACCCCTTTACAAAAGTTAGATTAGAGTTCGTACCCTCTGCTCTGGTCATACTAACTAATCGTTAATCAAAACTGTAACTTCTAAGATAATTTAGCTCGACTGTTGTGGTTGTAGTTTAGATAAAAGTCTAAAGAAGAGGCGTTTAATAGTCTGCGGTAGTGTCTTGCTGCTTGTTCTAGTTCCGTTCGTTGAGTTAAATTCTAGGATGTGATTTTGGGATACTCGAAGCTCGGTGGTGAGAAGATTAGATTAGTCGATAGTTGTTAACCCATAGTAACTCAAGTTTTTTGAGATAATTTTTTTGAATCCTAATTTATCGAATATAAAATAACCCGCCTAGTCTCTATGGTGGGTTTAACTTTTTGGAAGATAATAAATATCAGGTTGTCAAGAGAAATCCGCCCCTACAATGTAAGAGCGGGTTATGGTGTGAGGAGTGAACGGAAACTTTGTCTCCGTCTTCTCTATTGTAACTTACTTATGAGATTCTACGCCTTGGATCTTGATTATTTTTTAACCAGAAATCAAGGAAAGTGCATCAATAACAATGGAAGGAGTATAACAAGAACTAGTCCATGTAAGATCATTTCCCACGGATTTGACTCTATTTAAGGCTTGATAAATATTACCCGCTACCATGGTGTCTTTAATTCTACCGACAATTTCTCCTTTTTTAATGTGATAACCTAAGTTAATATTGAAGGAAAAATCCCCTGAAATATCAGCACTTTCTCCTAAAATTTGGTCAATAATAATGCCATCTTCGATATTTTCGATTAATTGAGCTTGGGATAAATTACTTTCTTGTATTACTAAGTTAACTAAATCAGGTGTAGGATAACTACCTAAACTGGGGCGAAAACCGTTACCAGTACTAATTGTAGCTAATTGTTGAGCAGTTTTGTTATCGCTGTAAAAACTATTTAAAACTCCTTGATTGATTAAATTTAGATGTTGAGTTATTGTGCCTTCATCGTCAAAGGGGCAATTGTAAGGTTGTAAATTCGGTTGTTGACTTAAACACAGACAGGAAGAAACAATTTTTTTCCCATAGGATTCACTCCAAGGAGAAGATTTATCCAAAATTCTTTTACCGTTTAAGGCTTGGCAGACGGTTTCCCATAAAGTTATTGCCCCATTGGGAGTAAATAACACGGGCTTTTTACCATTTTTCACTGAGGTGTTTTTTTCAGCCCATTGTAATTTCTGTAAAACGGTATTAATTATTCTCTGTAAATCAATTTCGTCATGGCTATATTCACCGTCATAAATGCCTAAAAAATCCTCATCTCTTACTAATTCAATACCTAAAGAGGCACTATAACTATTGTCAGTTTGTAAGCAATATAAACCATGAGAGTTGAGAAGTGTTGTTGTTTCTGTTTCCCACTCTATATCCAAATTTGTGATTACTTCAGGATATTTTTCTGTAATCGTGGCAATGGCATTTTTGCCTTGAGAAATTAAATTATTAAGATCGGGCTCATTGACAAAATTAGGGTAAATTAAATGATTATTATCGTTTAACAGTGGTTGTTCTGGCTCATTTAGTTCAGAAATAGCTAAGGCTTTATCAATTAAATCATCAGCATTAAAATCACCATAAGCAACGGCTAAACCTTGACAGTTATTTTGCCATAATCTTAAAGCTATGCCAGTGGTTTGTGAGCTTTCAATTTGTTTTAAACGATTGGCTTCAAAAGAAATAGGGCGAGAAAGGGATTGTACTTGATATACTTCTACCTCAGTAATACCTTTTTTGATGGTTAATTCTAATAATTCTTCTGCCAACATAACTTTAAAATAAGCCTAACTTTTAATAATGTGAATGATTATAACCTGATTTCACCTGAGTAAAAGGATTTTAAATCATAATTTTGTAATAAATTTATTGAGAATAATGACACAAGAAAACTTTTTAATTCGTACTATCGTTAATGAATCAGAAGTAAATTTAATGCTTAGTTGGGCGGCTTTTGAAGGTTGGAATCCGGGTAAATATGATAGTCAAACATTTTATTATACAGATCCAAAAGGTTTTTTTATCGGAGAATTAAATGATCAACCGATAGGCTGTATTTCAGCAATTGCCTATGATTTAACTTTTGGTTTTTTAGGTTTTTATATTGTTCAATCAGAATTTAGAAATCAAGGTTTTGGCATACAACTTTGGCAAAAAGCTATGGAATATTTAGGAAACAGAAATATTGGTTTAGATGGTGTAATTGCTCAACAAAAAAACTATGAAAAATCTGGTTTTAAAATCGCTTATAATCATATCCGTTATCAAGGCATAGGAGGCGGAAAAATATCCGATAAATTAATTGACTTAAATCGAATTTCTTGGGAAGAATTAATCACTTATGATAGGCAATGTTTTCCTACTAATCGTCAAGGTTTTTTACATAATTGGATTCAACAAAAGGAAACTATCGCTTTAGGTTTCATAAATAATCATAAATTACAAGGTTATGGAGTAATTCGCCCGGCAGAAAATGGTTATCGTATCGGTGCTTTATTTGCTGATAATTTTGAGGTAGCCGATATTATTTATCAAGGTTTAATTGCTGATAAAAAAGATTTGCCTGTTTTTATAGACATACCTAGTAGTAATTTATT
The DNA here is from genome assembly GCF_016743215.1 of Geminocystis sp. GBBB08. Classification (GTDB taxonomy): domain Bacteria; phylum Cyanobacteriota; class Cyanobacteriia; order Cyanobacteriales; family Cyanobacteriaceae; genus Geminocystis. The sequence goes on along the minus strand of NZ_VRZC01000150.1, from coordinate 1,044 downwards.
AGCTCAACAATTAGTAAAAAAATATGCAATGTATCCTGTTTTTGAAGCGGCAAGAATGTATAATAAAAATTTTCCTGATATAGCTATTAATAAAATTTTTGGCGTAACAAGTTTAGAATTAGGTTAATTATCATGAGTAATTTTGACATCGTAATATTATCTAATGGTCCGGGAGAAATTACTACATGGGTTTTACCCGTCGTTAAACAAATTCGGGCTAATTTAACTATACCCCAAGATAAAGTTCGGATTTCTTTAATTTTATCACCCTGTCCTCACGCTACAGGCAATGAAGTTCAAATTGCTAGTCAATGGCAGGAAATTAATCGTATTCTATCAGCAGTAGATTTTTCGGCTTTTTTCTTATTAGGTAAAACTAAGGATAATTGGGATTGGTATTCTCAAGGATTAATCATCTTTTTAGGTGGTGATCAATTTTTTACTTTAGTTATTGCCAAAAGATTAGGTTATCAAAGTTTAATTTATGCTGAATGGGATGCCCGTTGGTATCGCTACATTGATTATTTTGCTGTTATGAGTCAATCTGTTATTGATAAAATACCTATTCAATTTCAGAATAAATGTAGTGTTGTTGGAGATTTAATGGCAGATGTTAGTATTTTAAATCAAGCAAAAAATAATGATAATCAAGATACTTTAAAAATTGGTTTATTACCCGGATCAAAATCAAGTAAATTAACTCAAGGTGTTCCTTTTTTAATGGCGATCGCCGAATATATTAGACACAAAAAATGTAATATTGAATTTATTATACCTCTTGCTCCGACAATTTCTCCAGAAAATTTAGCCTATTATGGTGATAAAAAAAATAACCCTTTAATTAATGATTTAGGAGGAGTAACAGGGGAATTAATTATAGAAAAAAATCAACTTTATTTAAAAACATCAGGAGGAATAAACATTAAATTAATTACCGAATTTCCTTGCTATGAAGAATTGATAAAGTGTGATATTTGTTTAACAACTGTAGGAGCAAATACTGCTCAGTTAGGATCTTTAGGAATACCCATGATTGTTTTACTA
>NZ_VRZC01000014.1 GCF_016743215.1 Geminocystis sp. GBBB08 | reverse complement strand
CCCTACGGGTTAGATTTTAGGCTAAATAGTCACCAATGAACAAAAAATCTGTGTCAAAACAGAATAATTTAAGTCATTTAGGCAATAATACTTATAAAAAAATTCTGATCATAACTGAAATTTATGGCTTATAAACAAATCGTTAAGGATACGGCAAAAGTTCTGCAAAGTTATCTTACTTATCAAGCTGTCAGAATTATTATTGAACAACTCTCGGAAACTAACCCCGGACAAGCTATTTGGCTTAGTGATTATAGCGATCGCCAAAAAATCCAAGATAGTGATACCTATATTAATGATTTGATTAAGGAAAATAAAGAGTTAGTTTTAAGAATTCTTACCGTTAGACAAGATTTAGCCGAGCAAATATTAGAATTTTTACCGGAAATGGTGAAAACAAATATAGATCAATCTAATATGGAACACCGTCGTCATCTTTTAGAGCGTTTAACCCAAACTCAATCTTCTTCATTAATGTCATCATCTGTAGATGAACCCAAATTAGAATCTAATCAATCAGAAAACAAGGAAGAATAAATATGCAAACTTTACCCAAAGAGCGTCGTTACGAAACTCTATCTTATTTACCCCCTTTAACCGATCAACAAATCGTTAAACAAGTTCAATACTTATTAGATCAAGGATTTATTCCGGCGGTAGAATTTGAAAAAGATCCTAAACCTACTGATCACCACTGGACTTTATGGAAATTACCCTTATTTAATGCTTATTCTGCTCAAGAAGTATTAAACGAAGTTCGTGAATGTAAAGGTCAATATTCCGATTCTTACATCAGAGTTATTGGTTTTGATAACCTCAGACAGTGCCAAACTGTAAGTTTTATTGTTCATAAACCTAATGCAACTCGTTTCTAGGATTAATCTTTCAATCTTAAATTAATTATAGGGTGGGCTTAATTGTCTGCCCTATTTTTATTTTTACTTTAACAGCGATCGCATTGCCCTTGTATAATGACTTCATATTGATCAACTTTTAAGCCCGATCTCAATTTATCTAAACTAAGATTAGAAAAAGATTCCCAGGGAATATCCTCAATTTTTCCACAACAGTGACAACGAAAATGATGATGAGGCTCAGTATTAGCATCATAACGACACACACCTTCTTCTAATAAAACTTCACGAACTAAACCTACATCTCGAAGAGTTTGCAAAGAAAGATAAATAGTTGCTTGAGATAATGTTGGTGTATCCTGATTAAGATCTTTTAAAATTTGTTCGGCCGTAGGATGATCACTTCGATTCAGTAAATTAGAATATACAGCAAAACGTTGAGGAGTGATTCTTAATCTTTTTGATTTGAGGGTTTGAATGATTTTATCGGCTGGTTTTAGCATTTTCTTCTCTTGTTTCTATGTAATCATAAGGGAATTTCCCTTAGCTCTTTTGTCTTCAGCTATAAAAGGTTATTCATTATAAATAACTTTAGGTTTAAGTATCAAAAAAATAAGATCTATATCTTCTAAGATAACAAAATAAAATAATTCTTGTTATTGACAAATTCTTAAATAAGAGTTATTCTGAGATAGAAGTAAAAACTTCACCATGGAAAAACAAAGTTTAAAGTTTTATTAATCATTACTGTAGAGGCAAATATGACTGTTATTGAAAAAGTACCTAGTGTTGTATTTAAAACTCGTGTTCGTGACGAATCCGTAGAAGGCCCTAATCCTTACCGTTGGGAAGACAAAACCACCGAACAAATTTTTGGAGGCAAAAAAGTAGTTGTATTCTCTTTACCCGGAGCTTTTACCCCTACTTGCTCTTCTAATCATCTTCCTCGTTATGAAGAACTTTACGACGAATTTAAAGCCCTAGGAGTAGATGAAATTATCTGTATTTCTGTTAATGATGCTTTCGTTATGTTCAAATGGGGTAGAGAAATTGGTGCTAAAAATGTATTTTTATTACCCGATGGCAACGGTGAATTTACTCGTAAAATGGGGATGTTAGTTGATAAATCTAATATCGGATTTGGTACTCGTTCTTGGCGCTATTCCATGTTAGTCAATGATGGTACTATCGAGAAAATCTTTGTTGAACCCGGATTTGCTGATAATTGTCCTACCGATCCTTTTCAAGTGTCAGACGCTGATACCATGTTAGCTTATCTCAAAGGTGTTGCTCCAGCAGGTGTTTCAGCACCTCGTAAAGAGTTTGTCGGTTAATTAAAGTTTGTGAGTTTTTATACTCTATAAATTTCAAACTAACATAGGGGGGGGAAAAAATTGCCCTCTCTTTTTTTATGTGATTATTTCAATAAACTTCTTGCGGAAGTCGCGGCAATGGGCACTCTTGCAATGGTTATTAAAATTGATGATTCCTCGCCTTAAATAGATTTTAATTTTTATTTTGCACTCGTGTCTAATTATCAAATCTTTACAGCACTTTTCACATGAATAAGCCACATTTTTTATTTCTGGAGATGTCTATTGAAAAAGTGGAGTTTAAATTGCAATGCAAAATTTAGTTTATACGATTACAAATAAAATTCGTTATTGAAATTACTAGGCATATTTTTAAGTATTATTGCTTGACTGTTTAGCTTGTTGTTTGTTGATATTTTTTTTGTTATGGCAAATTTGTAACAGAAAAGATAGTTTTTCTCATTGTATAAACAATTTAGGATTTCTTTTTTCTTTTGCTAAACAAACTTTTCGTAGGAGCATTACTGGTGAATGTCAACGTCTTCGTCTTTTACTAGACTTCAAGAATTACTACCTCAGCTATTTCAAGAACCTGAATTTCAAGGTGATGCTTATTTACGCATTCGTCTAAATACTCAACTTTCAGCCTTGATTACTATGGAAAATATCAAGGAATCCTTGTCAGTATCTGCTGAAAAAATTACTCCTATACCGGGGGTACCAAGTTTTGTCATGGGTTTAATGAGTTCACGAGATTCGGTTTTTTTGGTAATGGATTTAGCCCAATTAATTGGTTTAGCACCACTATCAACTTACAATAGGCAATATGACGTAATGGTATTAGACTTATCAAATCAAGTTGCCCCCTCAGAATTAACCTCCGAAAATTTATTAATCGGTTTGGCTGTTACTCAAATTCAAGGGATTAAGCGTGTGGTATTACAAGAAAGAGAAATAAGGGAAGATCTTGATAATAATTTAAGAACAACAGATCTTACTGATAATTCAAAACAATATTTTTATACTAAGTTTGAAAGCAAAGGAGAGGAATTAATGATTTTAGATTTACAAAAAATCTTTCCTCTAATTATGAAATAAATATTTTGATCACCCCATCACTAAATTGTACTTATATTACTGATTATGAATACCTCAGAAAAACAGTTGCTTTCAGCTACTAAAAGTGAGACTCAAGAGACTATTGTGTCTGATTCTTCCTCAACAAAATCCTCTGTTGATCATAGACCGAAGTCCGTAAGGGATAATACCATAAAATATAACTTTCAGGCTTCTCGATCCCCAAAAAAAAGAACTCTCCGTAATCAACTACTAATCACCGTTTTACCTTCCGTTTTAATTCCTTTAGTTGTTGCTAGTGGCTTTGCTATTAATTTTACTTATCGCCAAGCTAGGGAACGGGCTGTGGAAAAGATCCTCCAAACTCTTACTATTACTTCTGAAGCTACTCAAAATTGGATTGATGAAGTTTTTGAGGTGAGTTCTTTACTTCATAGTAGCCCCTTTGTTCTTGATGCAGTGTACTCAGGGCAAAAAAAAGCACAATTAGAAGATTTAGAACAAAAACCTTTTAATCAGTTGGAAAATATATATAATCAATCTCAAAAAAGATTGCTTGAACCTGATAAAGTGGCACAACTGAATAACTATCTCAAAGTTATTGTTCAAGAACAGCAATTGAAAGATATTCTAATTACTGAAAAGCATGGTTATAATGTGGCATACAGTACAATTACCCCCTATTTTGTCCAAAGCGCGAAACCATGGTGGCACTTTGGGAAGGATAAAAAAATCGTTGAAGCCGAATTAGATGAGTCGTCAAAAACAGCAACATTTGAATTTCTCAAGTCTATCAATGAATCTGATCTTGGTGGTTTTTTGGGAGTAACTAGAATACGCACATCTACCGAAACTTTGAATCATCAAGTATTCAGATATTTAGCATCTAATCTTTCGGGCTCTCAAGTAGTTCAGATCATTAGTACTCAGTCTGGGAAAGCCATAAGTCAGTTTACCCCTGAGAAGGTGGAAAGTTTACCAGAAATTATCGGTGGTAAACCTTTACAAAAGGCGGTGGATATTTTTGCTAAAACTCTGTTACATTCTCCTCAAAATCTTCTATCTAATGTTAACAAATTGAAAAATTCTCAGGAAATTTCTAAGGTTAATTTGATTAAAGTTGATGGAAAAGAATCAATTCTTTCTTTAGAAATTGGCGATCGCATTTTTTATGTAAAGAAAATTCCGGGTACGGGATTAATGGCTTCTTCTTCTATTAAAAAAAGTGAGATTGCTACTGCTGGACGTGATTTGACTAACACTTTGATTTTAATTACTTTTGTTCTCGGTATTATTTCTATTGTGGTGGTGACATCTTTAGCTAGAGAATTATCCAAACCTTTAACGAACCTAACAACCAAAGCTCAACAGGTAGCCCAAGGAGACTTGGATGTAAAAGTAGTGTTAGAAGAAACGGGGACTTTAGAAACCTTTACGTTGGGAAATAGTTTTAATAATTTAGTTAAGGAAGTAAAAAATTTAATTGCAGAGCAAACTAATGTTGCCCAAGAGAGGGAAAAAGAAAAAGAAAAACTGGAGAAAGAAATTTATCAACTATTAGATGAAGTTAGTGGAGCTTTAGAGGGGGATTTAACCGTTAGAGCTAATTTAGACTCTATAGAAATGAGTACCGTTGCTGATTTATTTAACGCTATTATTGATAGCCTTAAAGATATTGCAATTCAGGTAAAACAATCTACCACTCAAGTGGGATCATCTTTAATTGAAAATCAACTATCTATTCAAGAATTAGCAGGACAAGCTATTAAAGAAGCTGAAGCGACAAATAAAACCTTAGAATCAGTACAGGAAATGTCTGAATCTATTGAAATAGTAGCACAAAATGCAAACCAAGCCGCCATTCTTGCTAACGATGCCTTTCAAGAAACCCAAGAAGGTACACAAGTTATGGATGATACTGTTAATAGTATTGTTAGTTTAAGAACTACCGTAGGGGAAACTGCTAAGAAAATAAAGCGTTTGGGAGAATCTTCTCAAAAAATTTCTCAAGTGGTATCTTTAATTGAAGAAATTGCCCTGAAAACAAACTTATTAGCTATTAACGCTAGTGTTGAAGCTAGTCGTGCCGGAGAACAAGGACAAGGTTTTACGGTAGTTGCCGAACAAGTAGGAGCCTTAGCAGAACAATCGGCGATCGCAACTCAAGAAATTGCCCAGATTGTCGCCAATATTCAGTTAGAAACCCAGGAAGTAACAGAAGCGATGGAAGTAGGTACAACTCAGGTAGTTGATAGTACTCGTTTAGTGGAAGCAACGAAAAAACGTCTGGAGGCAGTGTTAGAAAAATCTCAACGGATTAATGAATTAATGCAGTCGATTTCTCAAACTACTGTTACCCAAACTGATACATCATCTTTAGTAAAAGAGTTAATGCAGCAAATTGCTAGTTATTCACAAGAAAGACTTAAGTCTTCTGAGGAAGTATCTCAATCCATGCGCAATACAGCACAAATAGCTCAAGAGTTACAAACGGCGGTAGAGCAGTTTAATGTTGAATAACTAATAGACTTGTTGCACAAGTTGGGGCAATGGGCAATGAGTAAGTTTCCTCATTCTAAATTCTAAATTCTAAATTCTAAATTCTAAATTAATGTCATGGATCGAGAAACACAAATTAAGTTCAATTTTTTAGAAGAGGCGGAAGGTTATTTAGATCAAATAGAATCAGTTTTATTAACTTTAAATAGTAATACTAATGAATTATTTGATCTTGATATTACTTTACGAGCGGCACATTCTCTTAAAGGCAGTGCAGGAATGATGGGATTTTCTCATTTAAGTAAAACTGCTCACCGTTTAGAAGATTTTTTGAAAATTTTACGGGTTCGTTTTGTTTCTTTGTCTATTACTCCTGAAGTGCAAACTCTGCTACTAAAAGGAATAGATAGTTTAAGGGATATTATCAACTTCTATCAACAAGGAATAGTCATTGATGAGAGTTTTATTGAAAATCAAATTAACCCCATTTTTGAAAGTTTACGGCAATATTTAGGGGATTTACAGCAAGATGACGAAAATAACCTTTTTGCTCTTAATCACGGTACAGGAACGGAATTAGAGCTATTTCAAGAAGAAGTTGATCGCATCTTAGATGAATTGTCACAACAACTTAATCACTTATCAGGAGAAGAATTATCTCAGACTTTAATCATCACTACGGAAGAATTGATGGTATTTAGTCAAATGGCTAACATTGAGGCTTTTACGCAACTATGTCAATCTATTCAACAGCAAACTCTAGTTACTAATATAGATGATTTGCCTAATCTTGCACAACAGGCTTTAAATACTTGGCGACAATCCTATAATTTTGCTCTTGGTGGTAATTCCGAACAAATACCAACCGAATTAAACATAAAATCTTTCGATATTAACACAGAAACTACCCCAACAAATTGGGCAGACATTTCTAATTTTGATCTTGATTTAAGCCAAGTACAACTACAATTAACTAATCTTGAAGAGCAATTTTTAGAGCAACCACAAGGGGAATCTATTACTCCGAATTTAACACAAGACTTAAATCCATTATCTCCAAATATTCCTGTAAAAAAAGATAAAGATGAAGCCGTAAAAATGGTGAGGATTCCGGCTAAACAACTAGCTCAATTTAACACCCTTTTTGGTAAATTAATTCTGGAAAGAAATTCCGTTAATGAACAATTAGAGCAACTTAAAAACTTTGCTTTTTTGATGCGACAAAGAATGCTCAAATTAGAAGAATCTCAAGAACAGTTAATCAAATGGTATGATAGAGCCTCTATTGAAGGATTAATAAATACAGTACCAGAAACAAAAACCTTAACAGCTACAATAAACGGTTCTTCTAATACCTTAACTAAAGAGTCTCAAACCGAAGATTTTGATATTCTGGAAATGGATCGTTATACAGATTTACACCTCATTTCTCAAGAGCAAATTGAAACCATTGTACAACTAAAAGAAGTTAGTACCGATATTCAATTAGGCTTGTTAGACATTAACCAAACTATGGGGGAATTAACTCAAACTACTACAGCTTTACAAAAGAATGTCACACGCACCCAAATGACTCCTTTTGCGGATGTTGTCAAACGATTTCCCAGAATGATGAGAGATTTGTCAGTACAATTTAACAAGCAAGTTAAACTGATCATTGAAGGAGAAGGGACTTTAATTGATAGAGTAATTTTAGATAAACTTCACTCCCCTCTCAATCATTTATTGCGCAACGCTTTTGATCATGGTATCGAATCTCCAGACATTCGTATTTCTAAAGGTAAACCCCCAGAGGGTAAAATTACCATTTCTGCGGTTAATCGTGCAAATCAAACTATTATCACCATTGAAGATGATGGCAATGGTATCTCTCTCAAAAAAATTAGCGATCGCCTTTTAAATCAAAGTATTTCACCAGAAGACATCAAAAAAATGTCCGAAAACCAAATTCTTAACTATATTTTTGAACCAGGATTTAGCACCAAAGAAGTTGTTACTGAACTTTCAGGGCGAGGAGTAGGGATGGATGTAGTGCGAACAAATTTGCGAGAAATGAGAGGAGATGTTCAAGTCAAAACCAAAGAAGGTAAGGGTACAACTTTTATTATCAACATTCCTTTTTCTCTCTCGGTATTAAAAGTTATGTTACTAGAAAGAAATGGGCTGGTTTTTGCCATTCCACTTAATAGTATTCGAGAATTAAAATCTTTTACCACCGCCGAAATAATCGCTATTGAGGATCAAGATCAACTACAATGGAACGGAAAAAATATTCCAGTAGTTCGTATGGAGGAAACATTCATCTTTCATCGAGTGCATAAATCCTTTCCCCTTAAAGGAAATCCTCTCATTAATAAATCAACTATTGTGGTTGTAGGAGAAAGTGCAAATCTTGGCGGTATTTATTTGGATCGAGTTTGGGGAGAACAAGAAGTAACAGTATATCCCATACTATCTCCAATTCCTTTACCTCGTGGCTTTAATAATTCAATTATTCTTGGTGACGGTAGAGTAATTCCCTTGATTGAACCTTCAGAAATGTTGCAAGGATGTTTAGAAAATTCTTCCTCACAAAGTAATTTTGATCATGTTTTCAATATCTTAACTCCTCAAGAACAAATCAAGTCCCAAGTGGTGATAAGCCATCGTATTTTGATTGTTGATGATTCCATTAATGTACGCAATTATTTAGCTTTAACTCTCGAAAAAGCAGGTTATCAGGTGGAAGAAGCCAGAGATGGGCGAGAAGCAGTAGATAAATTATTTAATGGTTTATCAGTAAAAGCTGTAATTTCTGATATTGAAATGCCCCGTCTTGATGGTTATGGGTTATTAAAAGAAGTTAAAAGTCAAGAAAAATTCAAAGATTTACCTATTATTATGTTAACCTCAAGAAACAATGATAAACATCGTAAATTAGCCTTTAATTTAGGAGCAAATGGTTACTTTTCTAAGCCTTATAACGAACAAGAATTATTGCATAAATTAAACAATTTAATTGATATACCAATCCCCAATCATTTGTAATAATTTTCAAGTTATCAAATAATTGCTTTGGCAGTCATACTTAACAAGCCTCTAGTTACCTGAGTTTGATCGATATAAGAAACCTTAATTAATATTTAATTTTCCATATGGTCAATGTCTATGTTTAATAGCTATAATTCTGTTAAATAGCCATCACCTTATCTCAACCCTATCACAATTGCTGAAAATAAAAGGAAGATATGAGAAGAAAAGAAGAGGAGATAAATTTCTAATTCTTAATTCCTAATTCCTCATTGTTTATTAATTATTACTTATTATTTAACCTCATAAATCCCTCTGGACAAATTATGAATAAGAAACTAAAATCCGTAAATTTATTTAATGATATTGCTAAGTTAAATGGGAAGGTAGAAATTACTCATAATTCTGTAGTTTGGCAACTTTTTTTAGTGGAAGGAAAGCTAGAATCAGCTAATCATTCTTTACAATCTGAACAAACAATTAAATACTATTTAAGAAGTCTAGGTTATCATGATATTGAAGAAATTGATTTGCTAAAAGAGAAAACTTCTCATAAGAGTAAACATCAAGTTAAAAATTTAATTAATCGCTTAGAAAAACTAGGGTATCTCAACTCCAAACAAAGATTAATATTAACTAAAAAAATCACAGAAGATGCCTTAGAACCTCTTTTTTGGTTAACTCAAGATGAAAATGAATTGATCCCCGTTCAACAAAGTGCTTCTTTAACTTTTGAAGAAAATTTAGCTATTTCCGAACATCATCTTTTAGAAATTCAACCTTTAATTAAAAATATTCATCAACGATGGCAACTATGGCAAAAACTTTATCCTCTTATTGTTTCACCTCATCAACGTCCTTCTTGTGCAAATCCATCTCTACTAGAAAAATCTATTTCATCAGGGAATCTTTCCGTTCAAGTTTTAAAGCAATTAGTTCAATTAATGAACGGTTTAAGTATTCGTGAATTGGCTTTTATGATTAAACAAGATGAGTTAAAATTGGCTCAATTATTATCTACTTATATTACAGGTGGAATTTTAAAATTATATCCGCCAAAATCACCTTTTAATTTACTGCCTCACATTCCTCCATTAATTACTGAAAAGTCACCTATAAATGAAACACAGATAAATCAGATTATCACTCAAGAAAATAAACCTATTCAGAAAAAATATAATATTGTCTGTATTGATGATAGCCCGGCGATGTTAGAAATAATTAGCTCTTATTTGGATTCTCATAAATATCACTTAATTGCGATCGCCGATCCCATGAAATCTCTTTCTTATATGTTTAAAAGTAATCCTGATTTGATCATCATGGATATATCTATGCCCGGAATTAATGGTAATCGATTATGTCAAATTCTCAAAAGTAGTTCTATCTTTAAATCTGTACCGATTATTTTAATTAGTGGTGAAACGAATATTCAAGCAGACATTTTAGAATCTACAGGGGCGAGAGATTTTCTACCGAAACCTTTTGAAAAACAGACTTTAATTAATTTAATTCATAAATATTGTTAATTTGAGGTAAGCCAAGATGCCCACCCCGTTACCATCTTATCTTTTAAGGGCAGGGTTATTTCATTCTTAAATTTTTGGTTGAGATAAAGTAATAAGTAATAAGTAATTAGATATTCTTATAATATACTCAAGCTAAATCTTTTTGTATTAGACACGAGGGCAAAATTCAAAGTAAAATCTGTTTTAAGGTGAAAAATGTTGATTTTTTAACTCATTACTGATTACTTATTACTCATTACTCGACTTGGTACAAGAAGTCTATTGAATTATTAAATAATTTAAAAAATCATTAAATCAAGGAAGAATATCCGTCATTAAAAGGGGGGAAAACTGAACTAATTATTTATTGTGTACCCTGAAGAATAAGTTATGATAGAAACAATAGAAATTTTCTTGCCTTTATATTACTCATCCGATAAACACCAAATGAAATTTAATCTTCAATCTCTTTACGGTTACTATCGCAACGCTATTCGTAACCCAAAATATCGTAATTGGATTATTTTAGGTACATTAATTTATGTTTTAAGTCCGTTGGATATTTCACCAGATTTTTTCCCTTTAGCAGGACAAATTGACGACTTTTTATTATTATCAATTATGTTAACAGAAGTTTCTCAAATGATAGTAAGTAACGTCAAAAATAAAAAGGATAAATCTACAGAAAATGAGCCACAAACAACTGTAGATGTTGATGCTGTTTCTATGGATTAAGATAAAAATAAATTAAGATAAATCATCTTATTATTTACTTTGAATAATAACAGGTACACCGTCAAAAACAGTTCGATTATTAACCGATTTTATATTAACGTCCATAGTATTATTATTAGCTTTAACAGGGGAAAAACTAGCTAACTCTATTACTATTAAAACTAAACATAAAGCGATAATTGTTAAAATTGTTTTAGTGTAAGTATCAGTTTTCATAAGGGCGACTTAACTTTCACTGGTTAACGCAATTTGTTCTTCGGGTGCTTCCGCAATCAAACCTTCTCTTCTGAAAAACCAGAAATAAGCGATCGCCAAGGCAATAAATCCGATAACTAAAAATACGGCTAAACGGTAATCAGGATTAGCAAAACAAGCTAAAAAAGCAATGACGGCCAAAATAATACCAATAAAAGCACCAGATAATCCTAAAGGACTTTTATAGGGGCGAGGAAGGTTACGACGATTGAGTTTGAGTTGAATATAACTAGATAAAACAATGGCATAAGAAATAACAGCACTGGCTACAGCCATGTTTAACAACGCTGGACCTAAATTGGCATTGTTGGCAAGAATACTAATTAAAAAAGTACATCCTAAACCAATTGCACCGCCTAAAATTAAGGCTCTGGCTGGGCTTCCATTGTCATTGGTGACAGAAATTCTGGTGGGCAAATATCCGGCCCTGGACATAGCAAATAGTACACGTCCATAGGCATAAATAATACAATGAAAACTAGCAATTAAGCCAAAAAGACATAAAAAAGTGAAAAAATTAGTGATAATTCCTTCTCCAAAAATTAGCTTAAAACCATCCGCCAGTGGTGCGCCAGATACACCAACCGCAGCAGCACCTGTAAGTGTTTCTCCTAATTTTGTCGTTATTTCTAAAGGAATTCCTGAATTAAAAATCAATACCACAATAGAAAGAGCTAATAGGGTGTACATTCCTGTAGTTAAGGATTTAGGAACATCTTTAACAACATTTTCAGCTTCTTCTGCTGCTAAGGGTATTTGTTCGATGGCCAAATAAAACCAAATAGCATAGGGTAACGCCTTAAATATTCCGCTACCTACCGGTGCTGAAGCGGTAAACAACATATTAGGGTCAAATTTACCACTAAATAAAACAGCTAAACAAAATATTAATAAAACAGCAATGGCAATTAACGTAGTGATTAAACCAACTTTGAGGGTAGTTTTAACACCTAAAGTATTAATATATACAAATAAAGCATAGAAAACGATCCACCAAATTGGTTGGGGAATAAAAGGTAAAATAGTACTTAAGTAACTACCGATAAAATAAACAATAACTGCTGGAGTTAAGACATATTCAATCGCTTCGACAACACCCGCAATAAATCCCATAAAAGGACCATAAGCATATCTAGCAAAGGAATAAAAACCTCCAGCGTAAGGTAAAGCGGCAGATAATTCAGCAATACTATATACCAAACATAAGTACATAGTAGCCATTAAAATTGTGGCGATCAATAAACCCCAAAAACCACCACTAGCTAAACCAACATTCCAACCGGAAAATTCTCCTGAGATTACAGCACCAACACCTAAACCCCAAAGAAGAGTCCAATTAGCACCTTTTCTAAGTTGTCGCCGTTGAAGATAATCTCCATCAATACTGGCATAACGGACAACACTTTTTAATTTTCTTTGTGTCATTTTTGTTTAATAAGTTTTGTTAAAAAGATCTAAATAAATATTGAATTAATTATTGAGTTTAATACTTATTAATCTTCTTAAATAACTTATGATAAATTTCTTAACATTATCTAATAATTACCTTGAGAAATCTATTAATCTTATTTTCTTTACATTTTTGCGTCTTTGTATTTTTGCGTCTTTGCGTCTTTGCGAGATAAATTCATACTGAAAAAGATCAAACTTAAAATTTAAGCAATAGTATTTTTCCTTGTAAATAATCGCTGATTTGAAGATCTTGATCAAAATCTTAATTAGTGATTGCTTGTTGTAGTTAAACTGTTTAGGTTATAATCTCAGTTAATCATATAACATAAATAAAAAAAGTTGTAACTTAAAATATAACTTAATAGTATATTAATGTCCAAATATAAACCAAAAATACTATTCCTTTATACCATTTCTGAACAAGAAAAAGAGTGGCTTAAACTACTTGATTCTGATGAAATTATTTTAAATGTCGAGTCTCCAAATACAAATATTACTGAGTTATTCCAAAATCACCAAGAAAATCAATTTACTTTTCCTGATTTAGTGTTAATTGATGTTAGTGCTAAGACTCCAGATGGCCATTTTTATCAAGCAAGTTCTTTATCTCGTTGGTGTAAAGATAATAAAATTTCTATCTATATTTTCGCTCTTAATGGTCAAGATGAACAAATTTCTAGTTTTCAACAAAGTTGGGCTAAATATCAAGGATTGACGGGAATTTTTCCGAAACTCAACCCTGACAACTTGCCTCGCATAATCAGTAAATTGAATGAAATTTTAGGTATAAAACTCAATCCAGTAATTGAGGAACAATCAATAATTATACCGACAATGGAAGTTCACAAAACAGAAGCAGAAGACATTAAGAATGAGCCAATTTCCGTTGATACCCCTATCTTTGAAGAAAATACACCGGTAGAAGACATTAAGAATAAGCCGATTTCTGTTGATACACCTATTTTAGAACAAAATGCACCCATAGAAGACATTAAGAATGAGCCGATTTCTGTTGAAATTATCACAAAAATTGATGAAAAAATCTTAAACCATTCTTTAATGGAAGATGTCTGGGTTATGACGGCGAAAACTGATCTCGAATCTTTAAATGAGGCGATTCTTAATAATCCTTCTTCTGCTGAACTTTTTTGTCACAGAGGAGATGTTTATTCCTCCCTAGGAAATGATTCCGAAGCTCTAAATGATTATAATATGGCGATTAAACTTGATCCCAAATTTGAAAGAGCTTTTCAAGGTCGTGGTCATACTTTAGTAAGATTAGGTGATTACCGTAATGGCATTAAGGATTTAACTCAAGTACTAAAATTGAATCCGCAAAATCCTCTTGCCTATCATGATCGAGGATTAGCGATGTTTCGTCAGGGAGATGAACGAGGAGCAAGAAAAGACTATGATCGAGCCATTAAACTTAAACCTGATTTTAGTCAGGCTTATAATGATCGAGGGTTTTTACAATATTTGTTAGGTAATACAGATTATGCTCTACGAGACTACGAACAAGCTATTAAGTATCAACCAGATTATGCGGATGCTTATTACAATCGAGGCAATATTTATTCAGATTTAGGTCAGTTTGAAGAGGCGATCGCCGATTATACAGAGGCTATTCGTTATAATCCTAAATTTTCTTTGGCTTATGGTAATCGTGGTATTGCCTATTATGAGTTAGATTTGGTAGTTGAAGCCATTAATGATACGACTCAATCAGCTAATTTGTTTTATGAACAAGGAGATATACAAAGTTACAAACAGGCGATCGAAACTCTGAAACAGATGCAATGAGGAAAGAGAATGAGAAATGAAAAAATCAGAGATTGTAAAGATCTAACTTGTTTAATAGTTTCAAAATCTTGATCATTATGAATTAAAATTAAATCATAAGTAAGAGCTAATTGTGCAATGCAACAATCAATAATAAATATTAAATATAATGAAACAATTTTTCAAACAAACTTTCGCAAGTTTTGTCGGTAGTCTTGCAGGAATATTTTTGTTTTTTGCTTTAAGTGGTGGTGGGTTATTAATATTTATTTTAGCTTTATTATTATCTAATAATACCCCAAAAATTGACAATCAATCTGTTTTAGTTTTTAATCTTAATAGTCAAATCAATGATTATCAATCTGAGACTAATTTATCTTCATTATTGAGTAGTGAGAATAATAGTTTAACTTTAAGAGAAGTAACCACTGCCATTAATAAAGCGGCTAAAGATGATCGTATTTCGGCTTTATATTTAGATGGAAGTAGAGGAAATATTACTGCTGGTTATGCAACTTTAACAGAAATCAAAAACGCCTTAGAAAATTTTAAAGCCAGTGGTAAACAAATTATTGCTTATAATATCTCTCAAGGTGAACAAGACTACTTTTTAACCTCTATTGCTGATGAAATTAATTTAAACCCCATTGGTGCTTTAGAGATGAATGGTTTTGCCTCTTCACAGTTATTTTTTGCTTCAGCTTTACAAAAATATGGCATCGGTGTACAAGTAATTAGAGTCGGTAAATTTAAGTCAGCTGTTGAACCTTTTACCCTTGATAATTATAGTCGAGAAAGTGAAGACCAAACTTTTGAATTATTAGCAGATTTATGGGATTCTTATGTAGAAAATGTAAGTAAAAACCGTTCTTTAAAAACAGGAGAAATTAATAACATTGCCGATAATAAAGGTATTTTACAAGCTAAAGAAGCTCAAAATTTAAAATTAGTTGATAAATTAAGTTATCAAGATGAAATTATTACTGAGTTACAAGAAATTACCAATACTAAAAATGAAGATTCTTTTCGTCAAGTTACTATTCAAAATTATTTAGTAGCAAATCCTGCTGAGGAGAATAATAATCAAATTGCAATTCTTTATCTTGAGGGTAGTATTGTTGATGGTGAAGGTAAAATTGGTGAAGTGGGAAGTCAGCGTTTTGTGACAGAAATTCGGAAAATTCGCCAAGACAAAAATATTAAAGGCGTAATCGCTAGAATAAATAGCCCAGGTGGAAGCGCTGTAGCGTCAGAATTAATCTTAAGGGAGTTACAATTAATGGCGAAAGAAAAACCCTTAGTTATTTCTATGGGTGATGTTACCGCATCGGGAGGTTATTGGATAGCAACGGCGGGGGAAAGAATTTTTGCTAGTAATAACACTATTACTGGTTCGATCGGTGTATTTGGGTTATTATTTAATGTGGAAAAAATTGCTAAAGATAATGGTATTCATAATGGGGTAATAAAAACTAATAAATTTGCTAATATTGGTAACGGTTTTAGTGCTAAAAATGAAGCAGAATTAGACATTTTTCAACAAAACGTAGAAAACATTTATGAGTTATTTTTAGAAAGAGTTTCTAAGGCAAGAAATTTGCCCATTTCTAAAGTAGCAGAAATTGCCCAAGGTAGAGTTTGGTCGGGAAAATCGGCTCTCAAAATTGGTTTAGTTGATGAAATAGGAGGGTTAGATAAATCTCTTGAATATTTGAACGAAAAACTGCAATTAAATAATAATTATCAAATAGTCTCTTTTCCTGAACAAAGAACTTGGGAGGTAGAATTATTAAATAGATTAAGTAGTAGTCAAATCAATAATAATTTAAGTGATAAAGAAAAATTAGCTACAATTATTTGGGACTTAAATACCGAATTAAATCTCAAGGAAATTATCCAAAATCCTAATCAAATTTATACTATTTTACCCAATAAATTAAACATTAAATAAATAAAATAAATCTGGTTATTCTACAGTAGTAAAGAATTAAATTTAGTAAATAATTATCGAAAATCAATTTTAATAATGTTTCAGTTAATTCTCTCCTAGTCATCAGAGTAATAAGAGTCTCCCTAATCGATAGACTTTTTAAGTAAACCCTACTTACTTAAGTGTATCCATTCAGTTATACCTTGAGCGATTGTTAGTGCTAATTTTTGTTGTGCTTGAGGATTAGTAATCCATTCAAATTCATCAGGATTAATCATAAAGCCTAACTCTAATAAGACACTAGGGGCAGTAGAAGGGCGAGTAAGGGCAAGATTATTCCAATAAACTCCATAGGAAGGGCGATTTAATTTTTCTGTTATATAATTGTGCATAAAGACTGCTACATCATGGGCTTGAGGATGATACCAAAATGTGCTGACTCCTTGAGTTTTTTCGGCGTTACCCCCGTCTGGTAAAGCATTATAATGAATGGAAAAAGCTAAAGTTGGTTTTAGTTTATCAATGATTTTTTGGCGATCACTTAATGAAACAAATGTATCATTTTCTCTTGTAAGATAAACTTGTGCGCCAAGATTTCTTAAATGTTGAGCTAATAATAGGGATACTACTAAATTAACATCCTTTTCAGGATAACCCGTTAAGCCTAATGATCCTAATTCATCACCACCATGACCCGGATCTATTAAAATAGTGACACCCTCAAGATTATCAGAATTACTCAAAATAGGTGGATGATTGAAAGTGAGAATTAAGTTACTTCCCTCATAACGCACATCATAACCCCATTGCTGAGAAGATTTGAAAGTAAAAATATAGTCAACTTGTGTCGGCTGAGTTTGATACCAGTCTAAACGTTTAATCCAAGGGTTATCATCAAAACGAATCGTATCTGTTTGTGCGATCGTATTATATAAAGATAAAGTGAAAGTTTGATCACTTTGTTGAATAGCAATAGGTATTGGATTTTCTAAGGGAAAAATAACTTCCGTGCTATTACCTATTTGACGAGAAGTAATACTGCGAATAATGGTGGTAGGAGGCACATTTGTGGGTAAAATTCGGGTTTCTTCGGCTTTTATCCAACCGCCATAATCTAACCGTAACCAATCCCCTTCTTTAGCTGTAACCGTTGCCCTTGTGCCTTTTGGTAAAGGAGTTAATCTTGAATGATTCGTACTAGCCCCAGTTCGTGCCACGCCTTGTTCTGCTATAACTTCAATAACCGTTAAATTTTCAGGATCTAAAATGTTAATATTACCTTGACTTTCTTGAGTGATAGTTTTTCCCTCATGATTCATTACAAAAACAGGTTGAATTTTACTGCCTATTTCTGTAAAATTGGTACATCCTTTTACCCTTTCCCATGATTTTGCTGTGATATTTTTACCTTGATTTTGATCAATTAAAATGGCAGAATTAGATGGTAAATCGGTGATAGTTAATTGAGGGGTAAGATTGACAGTTTTTTTGCCTAAATTTACCGTAATTTGACCATTTAATGGAGCAATCGCTTCAAAACAAATCAATTCATGAGGTAACTTGCTTATATTAACTTGGGGAGATAACAAACGGGGAGATAAATTTAAAATATCTTGAATATTTGGTTGATTGCTAACTTTTGTAACAATTTTTCTTATTTCTTCTTTCCCGTAGCGAATTATTAACTCATTTTTTCCCATTTGTAACGGAAAACTAGGGGCAAAATTTCCTTGGGGCGATCGCTGAATTTGTTGATTATTAATTGTAACAGGGATATTAGGATTACCTGAACCAATAACAAAAATAGAGTCAGCAGTAGTTTCATGGTTAGCAGGAGGATAAACAACCTTAAAATCTTGACTATAAGCAGGTTGAGTCATGAAAGTGAATGAAAAAGAAAAAATCACTCCTTGCCAAAAATTTTTTCGCTTCATAGTTTGTTGGTTACAAAAATTTACAATACTTACTTATAATTTAGATCTTGCACCTGATCAAAAATCTTTTGTAGCTCATTGATTATAACTCAAAATATTAACTTTCCTTTTTACATCAAGATTAGTTAAAAGTTGCCTGATTTTACCATAAAAGATTCTTCATAGCTGAGGAATTAGTTTTGTTGATATTTTCCTCCAGCCCATAGCCAATTTTTAGTTACAAAACTTTATAAAAATCAAAGAAAAATGAAAATAAATTAAAATCAGTGTTTTTTAAATCAAAAAAGTGCTAATCTATAAAATATAGAGAAAGTTTTTAGGAGGAAAGAGCAACTAAATAACATAAAACTACACTTAAAATATTGTGTTATTTAGATGGTGAATAAATTGTTTTAGTCAATTAAATTCTCAAGCATATTTGCTTAACCTATTTCAAGACAAAATATTGATTTATAGTTAAAAATACTATAAACTAATCGATTTTGAGAATTAACATTAAAACTTTGGTTAATTTAAAATAAAAAAGGGTTATTAATTACCTAAAAAATGGAGTATTAATTATGAAATTTTTAATTCAAGGAAACAATATTGAAGTAACTGAATCTATCCATGATTATGTTGAGGAAAAACTAGACAAAGCTGTCAAACATTTTCAAAATTTAGCTACCAAAGTAGATGTTCATTTATCTGTAGCTCGTAACGCGCGGATCAGTAATAAACATAAAGCTGAAGTAACTGTTTATGCTAATGGTACAGTAATTCGAGCTCAAGAAGATAGTGAAAGTTTATACGCCAGTATTGATCTTGTATCTGATAAAATTGCTCGTCAATTACGCAAATATAAAGAAAGACAATTAACCAAAAAAACTCATTCTCCCATTAAAACCGTTGAAGCTGTTGAAGAAAAACCCGTTGATGCTAGTCTCATTGGCGATCGCCAACCTGAATTACCAGCAGAAGTAATAAGAATGAAATATTTTGCCATGACTCCAATGACTATTGATGAAGCATGGGAACAGTTACAACTTGTAGATCATGACTTTTATATGTTTAGCAATAAAGAAACAGGGGATATAAACGTTATTTATCAGAGAAATCATGGTGGTTTTGGGGTTATTCAACCTCGCCATACAAATCACCAAGAATAATGAGCAATTAATGGGTAATTTAGAATTTAGAATTTAAAATTTAGCCATTGCCCATTGCCAGAAGAATTTAGAATTTAGAATTAGGAAACTTACCCAGTGCATCATTGCCCATTGCCAGAATGCCTACCCTCACCAAATTACTATTTAGGATACTTGTTTATGTCCTAATTTTAAGAAAATACTCTCTAAATCTTCCTGTTGACAATGAAAATTACTCACAGGAATATTAGCGTTAATTAAACTTTTTAATAAATTAGCTGCATCTTGATTATTGCCGGTAAATTCTACTTTCATTGTTTCTTCATCAGGTAGTTTTTCCCATGCTTTTACAGTGTCACAATTACGCAATTCTACCTCTAATTTATCCCATTCTCCTAATATTTTAATAATAATTTGTTGACGACTAAGACGACTATATAAATTTTGTAAAGAGGTATTTTCTACTAAACAACCTAACTCCATAATACCTACGGATGTGCATAATTCCGCTAAGTCTGATAACACATGGGAGGAAATTAAAATTGTCATTTGTGCCTGTTGTAACGTCTTTATCGTTTCTCTAAACTCCATTCTCGCAATGGGATCTAAACCTGAAACTGGCTCATCTAATAGTAAAATAATTGGTTGATGGATAATTGTCCTTGCTAAACTTAATCGTTGTTTCATACCTCTAGAAAGAGTGGCAATCAAAGCATTAATTTTTGATTCGAGGTTGACTAATTCTAAGATTTCTTGTATTCGGCGACGGCGTTGAGGTTGTTTTAATTTATATAGTAGGGCAAAATATTCCAAATAATCAATTACTGTCAAGTCATCATATAAAGGAAAATCATCGGGAAGATAACCAAGATATTGCTTTAAATAACGGTTACTGTCATCCATTAGTAATCGATCGCCATTAAGATAAATTTCGCCTTTAGTAGGATTTTCGGCGGCAGCTAACATCCGAATTAAAGTAGTTTTTCCAGCACCATTAGGACCAATTAAACCATAAACATCGCCTTTTTTAACTTGTAAATCAACATCATTAACGGCAATATGTCTTTCAAATTGTTTTGTTAATCCAATAGTAGCAATAGCAGAGTCTAAATTCATCGCAAAAAATCTGTTTTTTTAGAGGGAATGATTAAGTTTTATGATTACAATGATTTTTAAGATACAAAATAGATTATAAAGAAAATAAGTAAATAAATTTTATTTGTTAATAATAAATAATCCTATGAATATTAAGCAAATTATGATAGTAGAAGACTCTCCTATTATGAGAGTTATTCTTGGTAATATTATCAGTGGAGATCCTCATTTAATGATTGTGGAATATGCTAATGACGGGAAAGATGCTTTATTAAAGTTAACAAACGTTAAACCTGATTTAATTATTTTAGACTTAGAAATGCCGAATATGGACGGGATTACTTTTTTGCAAAATGTGAAAGCTAAAAGTAATGCAAAAATTATGGTGATTACCGGTGCTTTAAATAATTCACCAAAAATTAATCAGGCAAAAATGTTAGGCGCACAAGTAGTCATTACTAAACCTTCCGGAGTTGTTTCTCCTGATTTAAAAGAAAAAAAAGGACAAGAAATTAAACACACTATTTATCGAATTTTAGGCATTTAAACTCTCTAAAAAGCTGATTTCTTTAGTTGATTCTTCCTTCATTAAATCTAATTGATGCCAAACTGCTTGTAAAAGACGATCGCAACCTGAACCCGCTACAGCTGAAATTAAGAAAATAGGATCATTAGTTACAGCCTGAAATTGAGCAAGAATGTCTTGTTGAGTTTCCTCATCTATCGTGTCTATCTTATTTAAACCGATAATTTGAGGGCGATGGTGTAATCCTTTCCCATAGGCATATAATTCTCTTTGAATAATTTGGTAATCATGAAAAGGATCAACAGAATTAATATCTACAAGATGTATTAATAAACGAGTACGCTCAATATGCCGTAAAAAATCATGGCCTAAACCAACACCTTCGGAAGCACCTTCAATCAATCCTGGAATATCTGCCAAAACTGTACCATCACCGGTGGGTTTACGCACAACGCCCAAATTGGGTATAAGAGTAGTAAAAGGATAATCAGCAATTTTCGGTTTAGCAGAAGACAAAGAGGAGATAAGAGTAGATTTTCCGGCATTAGGAAGCCCAATAATACCCACTTCAGCCAATAATTTTAATTCCAAACGTAACTGTTTAATCTCTCCTTCTAAACCAGGTAACGCATATTCAGGAGCACGATTACTATTACTCAAAAAGTGCTGATTGCCCAAGCCACCTTTACCACCTTTAACAATCAAAAATGTTTCATCAGGGGGAACTAAATCGGCAATTAATTCATCTGTTTGGGCATCATAGATCATTGTACCGCAAGGAATTTCTAAAATGAGATCTTTTCCCGCCGCACCTGTACAGTTATTTGGTCCTCCTCTTGTACCATCATCAGCTTTAAAACGTCTTGCATATTTAAAATCTAATAACGTTTGTAGTCTTGTTGTTGCCCGAAAAAAAATTGAACCACCTCTACCACCATTACCACCGGAAGGCCCTCCTGCTGGAACATATTTTTCTCGACGAAAGGCGACAATACCATCGCCTCCTTTTCCGGCTTCTACTTCTATCTCAACTTGATCTATAAATTTCATAAACTATCTTTAGCCTTATTGGGGCTAAGTTTTAATATATTACTATTTTATCGAATCTGACAAATGTTAGGAATGAGGAATTAAAGAATTAAAAATGTAGAATTAAGTAAGATTTAAAGAGGTGTTAGCTATCAGCTTTCAGCAGTCAGCTTTAAGGTATAGTAGTATTTACAGATTTATTTTTTAATCTTTAATTCTTCACGAATGATTTAGGATTACCCATTGCCCAGTGCATCGTTGCCGCAACTTGGTGCAAGAAGTCTATTGATGATTCACTTTTGATTTTATGATTTGTTACTATATAATTTTGAAGTAAATAAATTTTATTAAATATTTAGGTGTGTATCAAAATAATATCGGTGTTATGAAGTTTAATAATCAGTACCATTTTAAGATTCTACCGTTGACATCTGTTCAAGTTTGGTTTGCTTTACCACTATTACTGGTATTTTCTCTTTTTTATCACACTTTTCCAGTTTTAGCAGTAGATTTAAAAGTAGGTATTGTACAAAGATTTGGGGACGAATTAGAAGATGAAATTACCCTCAAAAGTACTCAGGGTGACTCTTTAACCGTTAAATTTACTAATTTATCTACCCAAGAAGAAAAAACTTTAACCACCAATGAATTAAAATTATCGATGACACCTAAACCATTACCGAATAAAATTATTGAAGAAAGATTAATTTTAGGAGATCATGGTACATTTGAAACTGCCGAAAATGATGCTCAACGTTGGCAATCTTTAGGTATTGATGTAGAAATTACACAACCCGGGCGTTGGCAAGTGTGGGCTAAACGTAGTACTTATTCTACACCTTTATTAAAGAGATTATTACTGAAAGGAATTGAAGAAAAAGGCTATAAAGATGTTTATATTGAAACGACGATATTGTTAGAAAAACCAGTAGTGTCATTTAAAGTTGGAGAGAATACTTATCAAGCTAGTTATTTAGAAATAGACAGTAATAGAGATATTATACAAGTAAAAGACGGTATCAAAGGTACATGGCGTAGTTACGGGGGAAATTTCACCCTGCAACCAAACTCTTATGGTGATTATACCCTTGTGAATAAAGTTGATCTTGAGACTTATTTGCGGGGTGTCGTACCCCATGAAATTGGTAGTAACGTTCCCTTAGCCGCCGCTGAAGCACAAACTATCATTGCTCGTACTTATGCCCTTCGCAATACTCGCCGATTTCAAGCTGATAATTATGAAATGTGTGCGACAACTCATTGTCAAGTTTATTATGGTTTAACAGGCACTTCCCCTATTTCCGATCAAGCGATCGCCAAAACGAAAGGATTAGTGCTAACCTATAATAACGAGCTAGTAGATGCCTTATATTCTTCTACCACGGGGGGGGTAACATCTTATTTTGAAGATGTCTGGAATGGGGAAAATCGCCCTTATCTTAAATCCGTGATTGATTCACCGCAACAGGTGTGGAATTTAGGAGAAAATACTCTCGAATCGGAGGCAAATTTTCGCAACTTTATTGCTTTACAAAAAGGATTTAATGAGACAGGAAGAAGCTTATTTCGTTGGAATCGTAAAAGTAGCTTAGAAAACTTAACAAAAGATTTACAAAAATATTTAAAAAGAACAAAACACCCTCTTCAAGATTTTAACACCATTCAGGAAATGAAGATTATAGAGCGATCGCCTTCAGGTAGAGTGATTAAACTAGATATAACCACAGACTTAGGGGTGGTATCCCTTGCTAAAAATGAAGTGAGAAGTGCCTTTACGCCTCCTAGAAGTACTTTATTTTACTTAGAGCCTTTTTATGATAAAAATAAAAAACTCGCCGGATATGCCTTTATAGGTGGCGGATTTGGGCATGGAGTAGGATTGAGCCAGTTTGGTAGTTATAATTTAGCTTATTTAGGTTGGTCAGCGCAAAAAATATTAGAATTTTATTATCCAGGTACTAAACTTGAGCCTTTAAATAAGTCTATTATATTTTGGCAACCTAGCCAATAATGTAGCGAATAGTTGATAGGTGATAGGGTGATAGGGTGATAGGGTGATAGGTAGGGTGATAGGTGATATAGCAATACTAAATCAGTTGTGAAATATTTAAAGATAGGAAATAATGTTTTACCTATTATTCAACAAGAGGTTTAAACCCCTTGCCTTTAAATTTGTAGTCCTTATTTTGCCACGAATCATTTAGGATTGCTATAGTGTTAAAGAAAGAAAAGTTTTATTAATAATTATCCCACGAGGAAATAAATTTCAAAGCTAATATCTGACGTTATCTAAACATAACTAAATTTCTTTTTTCTCCCCCTGATACCTGATACCTGATACCTGATACCTGATACCTAATACCTAATACCTAATACCTAATACCTAATACCTAATATCTAATACCTGATATCTAAATTCTAAATATTATGGCTAACAAATTAAGAGAAGAAGATGATTTATTAACAACCGTTAATTATACTTCTTTATTAAGATTAATTTTACGGCAACTTGACCAATATAATCCTTTTCAATTTTCATCTGATAACAAAAGATTAAAGATTAATGTTGATACTATAGCGAGAAATATTGCCTTATCTGACGAAATATCTTTACCAGCTAGTATTAATAAAAGCGATCACTGTGTTAGTATTAATTTTAGTGATGAGAGTGAAGACAGTTTTCCTCAAGAAATTAGAAATATTAGAGATAAATTAAGAGATTTCTTAGTTAAAATAACTCCTAATAATCAGTCTTTAGAAAAGAGTATTAACAAATTATTAATCGATTTAACTAAATGGAAAAACTATCAAAAAAATAAAGGTTTTGAATATGCTTTTAGTGACATAAATGGCATTAAAAAGCAAAGATTAACTATCTCAAATCCTGAAAAAATTATTCCTAACAATTCTAGTTTAAAGTTACATAAGTTAACGATAAAAGTTAAGAATATAAAAGAATTTGAGCAAGAATTGAAAGATAGTTTAAGGAAGAATTTATCGACAAATTTTAGTGATGTTGACTCAGAAATATACGAAGATTTAGAGTTAACTTTACATGAATTTATTAATTATAGTGATTATCGTAAAAATAAACAAAAATCAGAAATAGAGAATTTAGTTGACTTAGTTAAAAATGAGGCAGTAGGAAGACTAAAAAAAGAAGCAAAAATTATTTATTTAGAATATATTTTGAGTCAGATTGACGTGAATAAAAATTCAGATGCTATCTATTTACAAGACTTAATTAGGCGGTTAAGGTTATTAGAAAATTATTTAAATGATAAAAATAAAGGAGAAGGAGATTATATAGTTAATTATGAGGGATTAGAAGTTAATTATCGAGATTTATTTTCTAGAGGAGAAGCCTACGATATGTTACCAATAATTCCCTTAGTGGAGGGATATTTAGGGGAAGAAACTAACGAAAGTAAAGGGGAAAAAGGGTTTATTTTTGGGTTGAAATTGAAGTTAAATGGGGGAGTGAAAAATCAAGGGGAAAAAAGGGAATCTTCCTCTAGTTTAAATTATTATTTGAATTTACTTAATCCTGAAAGTAAGCAACATCAAGAAGAATTAGGGAAGGGAGAAAGTGGTAAACGTAAAATTTTAAAAATTGCCCTATTATTTACCTTTATTTTTGCTTCCCGACAAGATATTGATGGTGAGGGATACGATATTAATTCAGAATTGACATATAATCCGATAGAATCATGGGAAGAAAAAGTTTTACCAATTTTGCAATCGAGTGATAATGAGAAGAAAAAAAATATTTTGCGAGGAATAAAACAAGGAATTGAAAAATATAAAATTGAGACGAAAGTTGCGAGGTTGGAGAAAGTATTAAAAAGTTTTTTACTAAAAAAGTCTGTAATTGTGCCAAAGGTATATCCTTTACAAATTGGCATAAGAAAAAATATTTTGAAAACTTCAGCGGATAAAATTAATGAAGATGGTAATTTCTTTCAATCCACAATTAAGACGAAAGACAGTTTAAAATTTCTTGCCATTGGTGAAGCGAGAATTAACGATGATTATTTATGCCATCTTCGAGTTACTTTAACCATTGACGATATTCGTTATTATCCCACACAGGAAACTCATACTTTAAACTTGGGATATGATTTGACGGGGATTAAAGCTTTACCCATTATGATGTTGCCTTTGAGTGATGAGAAAGTTAATGAATTTTATCAAAAAGAATTTCAACAACATAACTTAATTATAAAGGAAAAAAAGAGACTCAAAAACAAGATAAAGAGATTATTTTTAAATATCCAGATTCACCGAAAGCCTTTTTTTATCGCTTCGTTTTTTCGTTGTTAGTTTATCTGGCGATACAAATAATCTTAGAGTCAGTATCTCACAAGATTTTTATTCCCATTATGCGACTGCATATTAAGGATAAAGACTCAGCTTATAATGAAGAAACTTTCATGAGATCGTATTCTAAAACTTTAGCACATTTGTTGAGAGAAAAACATCTTGCCAATGCACAGGGATTTTATTTAGGGGAAAATGAATCAGAATCAGGGAAAAATTTCAGAATCAAAAACAGTTTAAGCTCATTATATTCGTTACTGCCAAAAAAAATTACCGTTACCGAATCATCTTATCAACCGCAATTAGAAAAATTAGCCTTAATTATTGTTTCGAGTCGAGAAGCCGATGCTAATTATAAAGGGGGGAAAAGAATAGCTAACTTATATGGAGAAGTGGTGAAAATAGTAAAAGAAAATGGAAAAGTAACAGTAAGAAATGATTTTACTTTTTCAGCTAACTATAACAAAGAGGAGATGTATAAAAATCCCACCGTATTAGTTAACCAAGTAGATAGATTGTATAGAGAAGGCTTTAAACATTTTCTTTATATTGCTATTCGAGTAGCTTAAACATTACCGAAGAAGACAAGGATTTATTTTTCATGTCAAAGGCGGTGTTAAAAAAATTGAAAGGTGATAGGCAAGATATAAGAATCTATCCGATTTTTTTTGATAAATATTTTGTTGTTAAATTGGAAGGAAAACTAGGAGGAGAAAAACAACCTACAACTTCCCTTTATATCCAAGACACGGAATACTTAGGGAAATTGTTTGAAGATGACTCACAAAAATCAGTAGTTTTCTTCAATCTCTTTAATGGTTTATATGTGGGAAAAAAGGAGGAAAGAAATTATCGGGGGGTGATGTCTTACTCAACTTTACTGAATACCTATGACGAAATATTAGATAACCAAGATATTAGTCAAGGCTTAATTTATGACAAAGAAAGTAACAATCTTAAAGATGATATTCTGCAATACTTAACTTTCTTTCACTTTTCTCGTTTTGAAGCCAACAAAAATGTCATTAATATAAAACTGAATCCTTATGAAAATATCATCGATGATTCTTCTGTAGGAAAACACTGTCTTTTTTCCTTTGCCAATAAAAAAGTTGACTTTAATTCTCTAGCTTTTCTTACGGAAGTTAGAAGCGTGTTAATTAATAATGAGGAATGAGGCGATGGTGAATTGAGAATTGAGAATTAAGAATTAAGAATGAGAAAGCAAAAAGTCAACCTGTCACCTTGTCGAACTATGATTCCTTCTCCTCTTCCTTAGTTTCTTGATTAACTTAGTTAAAAATCAATTTTCTTCTTCTTAGCGCCTTAGCGCCTTAGCGAGAAAAACCCCCTGAAATTTATGAGACAGCGGTAAAAAATAAAAAAAGTTACCTTGCCATCCTATCTTATTGTATTCCTGTCTTCCTTTTCAGCCGATGATTGCTTCTTCTCTTCTTCCTTGATTAACTTATTTAAAAATCAATTTTCTTCTTAGCGTCTTTGCGCCTTTGCGAGAAAAACTCTCTAAAATTTATGAGACACCAGTAAAAAATAAAAAAGATGAAAGATAAAACAGCGGCAAATTTCGGCAGACTTTTTGAAATTGGTTTTAATGTTGGTATTCTTTCTTTTATTCAACAACAAAAACTAAAACATAAATTTTCTAATGTCTATGAGGAAGACTTAGGCAAAATCAAGTTAAGTCAAATCAAGAAAAAAATTGTCAAGGATTCTTCTTTGATTAATCCTCAAGACGAGAAGATTTTGGAGAAATGGATTTTGTTTTTTTTGGAAAAGGGTTTTCTTTCTGGCTTTAATCTTTTTCGGGAGTATCTCGACTCCATAGTTACTCGTCAAAAATATGAAAGACTAGAAATTGTTTACTGTCAATGCAATTTTATTGAGGAAAGTAGCTTTAGTATTATTAGTAATAAAAGTGAGAAGGAAAATTTTCCCGTAATTTTGTCTCAGTTAGGAGAATTTGAGGTTAATATTGATAGATATAGTCAAAAAGGAGAGTTTTTACGCGCTGATACTTTAATCTTGATTCGTCATCATGATAAAAGAAAGTTTCATCTTTTGGTGGTTGACTTATCGGTTTTTTCTGTTAAGTCTCTTAAGGATGTCAAAGATTTAGATAATGTCGAAAATTGGAAACAAATTCTTCTTACCGAAATTAGTTATTTGCGATCGAAAAGTGTCTTTTCAAGTTTAAATATAGATACGGGAGAAAAAGATAATTCTTTGGGAGTGAATTTTGATAAAGATTTAACTAACTATTACCAAGCTTTTAAACGTCAAGATAAAGAAACAGTTAAATTAATTCAAGCTGGTAGTTATGGTTATAGTTTTTATCAATTTTTATTAAACCACAAAATTCTTACCACCGAAGATGAGATAAAAATTAATGTCATGGGTTATAGCGATAGAAGTGTTAACTCCATTGCTGTTACTGCTGAAAATCTTAATTTACTGAAAACTTGTCAATATATTTATCAACGGGAAGAAAAACAAGACATATTTTCGGCGAAGAGAAAAGTTGTTAAAACGATTAAATATAATGCCGCTAAAAGTTTTACCAATGGCAGAAAATTTATTAACTCCCTTCTTGAAATAACTCCTTCGGAAAAACCGCAACTAACAACAATCTCTCACGAGGAAAAAATAACAAATTTTGTTAACTCCATTGACGAAATTTCTCCTGATTTACAAACAAGTCTTCATCTTCCTCCAAATCTTACTTTAAGAGATGCCCATGCTTATCTTATTTGTCAAGCCTTGAATGAAGATAACTTAACTTACTTATTCCTGACTGGTAATCCTGGTATCGGTAAAACTACCGCCATTGTTAAATTTTTACAAGAATATTTTGAGGATGGTTTCTTATTCTTATATATTAGTCCACGCACTCAAGTTAATCTGGATATTATTCATAAATTTAGTGACATTCAACAAAAAGAATTAATAGCAATTAATAGTAATGCCAACTTGATAACTAGTAACCAAGGGAAACCAACTATTCAATATTTTTCTGATTCTTCTTCTCTTCAAGGGGATTTCCGTCTCAAAAATGTTGAGTTTATCGATGGGAAAAATAAGACTCCTCGTCAAGCTAAAGTTAATCAACAAATCAGACAAAAAAATCAAGATACTTGGGAAAATGCTGGGAAAAAAACAGTAGGAGTTTTAAATAGTCTTTGTCAAGGTATCTGTGCTATTATCCAAGAAGAAAAAACAAGGAATCTTGTCGCCACTATTTCTATTCAATCCTTGAAAAAGTTAAATGAAAAAGATGATACTCTTAAACATCTTGAGAAAATTTTTGATTCTGCCTACAACCAAAGAGAAAATCAAGTTATCCCTTCCAAAATGTCAGCAATTGCTAGTCGCTTTAAACACTTTTTTATCATGATTGATGAAATAACGGGAGATAGTAGTGGTGTCGAATTTTTATCTGGTGTCACTAACTTTTTTCGTCAATATAATCTTTTTCATAATCCCTATGGCTTCAATGCTAAAATTATCATTGCTGATGCTTCCATTGTCGATAAAAAAGTTATTAATCAACATTTGGAAAAAAGTTCGATTGAGCCTGATAAAATATACTATCGTGGAGTTAACTCAGAAATTTTACCTCTATCCGCTACTAATTTTGAATTTAATCAAAAACCAGCTAAAATTATTAACACTAACTCCTATCCCTCCAAAAATTTAACCATTAACTACCAAATTTTTCTCGAAACTAAAAAATTTACGGAATCTCTTTACAAGGAAAAAACGAATAATCTAACTTCCCGTTTACAACAAGCCATTATCAGTGATATAAATAGAATTTTTGCTTATCCTGAAAATCAACAAGTTATCGTTTATATCCAAGATAAAAGTCGTCTTCAAGATTTAATCACTCAACTAGAAGAAACTAACACAGAATTTACTGAAAATAAAGACTATTTACAAATTCATAGTAACAATTCTGAAGCTGATAAACAGAAAATTAAAGAATATCAAAATCATGTCAAAATTATCTTTATGACTGCTTCGGGAAGTCGAGGTTTATCTTTTCCAAAAGCTAGGCATATTTTAGTAGATATACCTCGTTTTAATATTGAAGCAAACTTGATGGAAATTATCCAAGTTATTTATCGTGGCAGAGGTGAATTTTTTGAAAATGGTGAAAAAATAACTAATGATGATAAAGATAAATTCTTAACTTTTTATCTTTGGGAAGAAGTAATTTTTGATGATGAGAAAGAAGCCGAATTATCCCTACAAGAAAAAATTTTAAATGTAGTCAATCTTCTCCTCCTGCTGAAAGCCGCTATCATGACTAGAATTAAAGGTTACGGTAACATTGGCAATCATCGTTATCTAATTATCCCTATCGGCGGTAAATCAGTATCTTCTGTGGGTGAAACCTTTAGCGGTAAAATGAAAAATTTAATTACTCTGTTAGATAAGGAGTATAAAATTAACTATAAATCGAAGGTTTTAAGAGAGGTTTCTGACAAGTTAAAATCTTTTTTAGGTAAGACAGACTTTTTATTAAAGTGGATAGACAAAAATCCTCAAAATAACCCTGTTTCTTATCTTAATATTCGAGAATCTTTTAGCGATAAATTTATTAAATCTGTCAATAACAATGTAGCAGAATTGTTAAATATAGGCATGATTGAGCCTAGTTTTATTAGTGGAAATATGTTAATTATTCCTTTAGTAAATCGTCAATTAAAAGAAACTTATGAGTTAAATTTACAACAAGAAATCAATCAATATTTACTCTCAAAATTAAGATATATTAGTCAAAGTGATAGTTATAATCATCATTTAACTATGGCTTGTTATCATGCGATCGAATTGTTAGAAAAGATGAAGAAAAATGATACAATGACTAAATGGTTTCAACAAAATAGCCAACAATTTGATCAATATTATGCCTTTCCTTTTCTACTATTAATTAATCCGCAAATTATCAAAGAATATTTAGCGACAGAAGTTGAAGAAAAATTAGGAGAAGAAAACAGTTTTCGGACAATTTTACAATCTTATTTAAGATACATATTTCCTTTACAAAATGTTTTACCCATTGGCTCATATTATCATGAGTTTCCTTTTTTATTATTTAATAGCTTCAGCTTCAACTTATTGAGACATAAACTATTTACGGATAAACAAATTTTTTCTTCTTGTAACTTGAATATTTTAAATCTAATCTTATGCCAAGAAAACTAATTCAAGACAGGGAGGAAGAAGATGAGGAGATGAGGAAATGAGGAATCAGAAATTAAGTTATCTTTAGATAACGTTAGCTATTACTTTGAAATTTATTTTCTCGTGGGATAATTGCTGATAAAACTTTTCTTTCTTTAACACCATCACCCTATTACCCATTCCCCATTCCCTATTACCTATTACCTATTCCCCATTCCCTATTCCCCATTCCCTATTACCTATTACCTATTACTTAATTCCTAATTCCTGATAAACTTGATCCTAAGAGAGAAATTAATGATAATTTAAGTTAAGAAATGTTAATTTATCAAGATATATTCCAAAATAGCAATACATGAATAGTTTTCTCTCCCGTCGCACTCTTCTTAAACTATTTACCGTTACTGGTATTCTCGGTATTCTCGTTTATTCAAGAGTGGTTAAACCTCAACCAACAATTCATCAATGGGATACTTTAACCCTACCTCGAAAACTAAATAAACCTAAAAAAGTCGTTGTTATTGGTGGAGGATTGGCAGGTTTAGCTTCGGCTTATGAGTTAAGTAATCGAGGATTTGAGGTGACGTTATTAGAAAAATCACCACAATTAGGAGGAAAAATCGCCAGTTGGGATATTGAAATAGGAGAAGATTCCTTTAAAATGGAACATGGTTTTCATGGTTTTTTCCCTCAATACTATAACCTCAAAAGCATTGTTAACGAAATTAAGATTAAGGATAATTTTCAATCTTTAGATTATTATTCGGTGGTGTTTAAAGATGATAAATATGCACCTGAAAATTTTCGCCCTAGTCATTCTTCTTTTCCTTGGAATATAGTCGATTTAGCTATATCCTCCCGAAATTCTCTTCATTGGGGTATAAATCTAGCTAATCCTGCCCATTGGCGAGTTTTTCATGCTATTACTAGCTTTAAAATTCCCAATAGTTATGATGATTTAGATGCAATTTCTGTCTCTGATTGGGCAAAAAAAGGTATTCCTCAAGGCTTATTTGACTTATATTTTCTTCCCTTCGCTAAGTCTTCTCTTAACGCTCCTGATGTATTAAGTACTGGTGAACTAATGCAGTTTTTTCATTTCTATTTTTTCGGTAATCCTGAAGGGTTGGCTTTTAATGGTACGGTAGATGATATGGGTACAAGTTTAGTTAATCCCATCGCTGAAAATATCAAAAATAATGGCGGAAAAGTCATCACGGAAGCTAATATTAGTAAAATTCATTATGACGGTAATAAAATAAATTCAATAGAATACTATGAAGGTGAAAATATTAGTAATGTGCCTTTTTGGGTTGACGTTAATCCTTTATTAAAAGATAACCATTATGACTATTATGGGGCAGGAGATGAATTATTTGCAGTAGTGAAAAATACTGATAAAGCCTTTTCTTTGAGTTGCACCCATCAAGGATGTATCGTAAATAAGCAAGAAGACGGTAAATTTTTATGTCCTTGTCATGGAGCAATGTATGATCAAGATGGTAAAATTGTCAACCCTCCTGCAAAAAGAAACCTTAATACTTACAAAGTTATCGCCGTTGAAGACAATAGGGTGAAATTAGTGGCGGATAATACCAACATAGTTAGTAAACCGAAGAAAATTGAAGGCGATTACTTTGTGGTGGCAACGGATGTTAATGGCTTAAAACATTTATTTAATTTGATGGAAGGTGAAGGAGAAAATTTTGCTCACACTAAGACTCAGGTAGCCAGTTTAGCATTAGCAGATCCTTTTGCCGTCGGGCGTTTTTGGTTAGACAAAGATTTTGATTGGCAACATAGTAATTTTGCTTCTCTTTCAGGCTATAAATTAACCGATAGTATCACCCTTTATCATCGCATCCAAAGAGAATATAAGGCATGGGCACAAAAAACAGGAGGAAGCGTTGTCGAATTACACGCTTATTGTTATAAAGAAAAGGAATTTCCCACCCAAGAAGCAATTTTAGCTACTTTTGTGCAGGAATTATACGAAATTGTGCCAGAGTTAGCTGATGCCAACATTTTACATCAACAATTAGTTAATCAGAAGAATTTTTCTGGTTATCCACCAAATAGTTTTAAAATGCGCCCTGAAACGGAAACTGACATTAAAAACCTGATGTTTGCTGGGGATTGGGTAAAAATGCCTTTTCCTTGTGGTTTAATGGAAAGAGCAGTTAGTAGTGGTTTACTCTGTGCAAATGCTATTCTTCATCAAGAAGGTTTACAAAGGCGTGATTTACTTTCGGTTAATCCTTCTGGTTTATTAAGTATTTAATCGCTTTTGGCTGTTATTCCCTTTCATTTTTAATTCCTGATTTCTAAATTCTAAATTTTTCAGGGAATGGGCAACGATGCACTGGGCAATAGGCGATAGGCAATGGCTAAATTCCTCATTCCTCATTCCTCATTCCTCATTCCT
This sequence comes from Geminocystis sp. GBBB08, assembly GCF_016743215.1. Taxonomy (GTDB): domain Bacteria; phylum Cyanobacteriota; class Cyanobacteriia; order Cyanobacteriales; family Cyanobacteriaceae; genus Geminocystis. Next base: position 6,986 of record NZ_VRZC01000014.1, on the reverse strand, counting down.
AACTTGCTGCTTGTAATCTAGCTTTCGCTTTTTTGACACTTTGAGTAGCTTTTATTTGTAAACGGCGATCGCCGGATAAAGTTGCTTGTGCGAGGGATTTTTCGGCTTCATCTAAATCAGTTTGAGCGGATTCTTTATTAATGGAGTCTCCTAATTGTGCCCCATTAACTAAAATTTTAACCTCATTTTGTTCTACTTCCGCAAAACCCCCCATAACGGCGATAGATTTCCATTCTTTATCAGAACGTACACGAACTACACCAATTTCAAGATTAGTTAATAAAGGAGCATGATCTGTTAAAATACCCAATTGTCCACTACCACTAGGTAAAATTACCTCTTGTGCAGTTTGATCCCACACAGTTTTATCAGGAGTAATTATTCTTACTGTTAAAGTCATAATTCAAGTATAAGTTTAATAATTAAAATTTTATTCGTCTCAAAAAAGTTCGTAGTAAACCCTTTAGGGTTGTTTTCCCTATAGGATTAAAGAACTAAAGTTCTCACTACAAACTATTCTTGATTAATGATTAACCTTTAAGTTTTTCGCCTTTAGCGATCGCTTCATCAATGTTACCAACCATGTAGAAAGCCTGTTCTGGGTAACTGTCTAATTCTCCAGAAAGAATTTTTTTGAATCCCTTAATGGTGTCTTCTAAAGTTACATATTTACCCGGGCTACCAGTAAATACTTCAGCTACGAAGAAAGGTTGAGATAAGAAACGCTCAATTTTTCGTGCGCGATCGACTACTAAACGATCTTCTTCCGATAATTCATCTAAACCAAGAATCGCAATAATATCTTGTAATTCTTTATAGCGTTGTAAAGTCGATTGTACAGCACGAGCGGTGTTATAGTGTTCAGCACCAACAATGTTAGCTTGTAACATAGTGCTAGTGGAATCAAGAGGATCAACCGCAGGATAAATACCTTTCGAAGCTAAACCACGAGATAAAACTGTAGTACCATCTAAGTGAGCAAAGGTAGTAGCAGGAGCCGGATCGGTTAAGTCATCAGCAGGTACATATACAGCTTGAATAGAGGTGATAGAACCGTCTTTAGTGGAGGTAATACGTTCCTGTAAGTCTCCAACATCAGTACCGAGGGTGGGCTGATAACCTACCGCCGAGGGCATTCTACCGAGTAGTGCAGATACTTCAGAACCCGCTTGAACGAAACGGAAAATGTTGTCAATAAAGAGCAATACGTCTTGTTTATTTACGTCACGGAAGTATTCTGCCATCGTTAATGCAGATAAACCTACACGCATTCTCGCTCCGGGGGGCTCGTTCATTTGCCCGTAAACAAGAGCAATTTTAGAGTTTTCAGGGTTTTCAGAATCGATTACTTTCGACTCAATCATTTCATTGTAGAGGTCATTACCTTCACGGGTACGCTCACCTACACCACCAAATACAGATACTCCACCGTGTTGAATAGCGATGTTGTTGATCAATTCCATCATAATAACGGTTTTACCAACCCCAGCACCACCAAATAAACCAATTTTACCTCCTTGACGATAAGGAGTTAATAAGTCAACAACTTTAATGCCGGTTTCAAATACGGTAGGCTTGGTATCTAAATCGGTAAAAGCAGGAGCTTTACGGTGAATAGGAGAAGTTTCAGTTGTATTGACAGGCCCTTTATTATCAACAGGTTCACCTAAAACGTTAAAAATACGTCCTAAAGTTGCTTTGCCTACAGGTACACTAATAGGCACACCTAAATCAACAATATCCATACCTCTGACTAAACCATCAGTAGTAGTCATGGATACTGCACGAACTTGATTATCACCTAAAAGTTGTTGTACTTCACAGGTAACAGAAACTTCTTGTCCTGCTTCGTTAATACCTTCGACACGAATAGCGTTATAAATACGGGGAAGACTGCCGCTAGGAAATTCAGCATCAACCACCGGCCCAATTACTTGAATGATTTTACCGACGTTTGTTTTTTCTTGTACTGCAACCATGCTGATTTATCGTTAATTTACTTTCGTAAATGTGAATTTATAATAAAATTTGCCACTTTCAACATTATCATGGACTGGATCAATTTATGATCTCAATTTGGTCTAAAGGATTTTAAGTAATTATCTCTTTTGGAAATTTATTTCCAAGCTAACAAAAAACGTTTATTAAAATAAACTATGAAAATAATATTTCTTGACCAAATTATAAAAATATGTTGAATAATGAGCAACAACCATCATTAACAGAAATTGCTAAAGTCTTTTTGAAGTTAGGTGCGATCGCCTTTGGTGGCCCTGCGGCCCATGTTGCGATGATGGATGAAGAAATCGTCAATAAAAGGAAGTTGATTAGTCGTGAAAAACTCTTAGGTTTGCTAGGGGTTACAAATTTAATACCTGGACCTAATTCTACGGAATTGGCTATACATATCGGTTATGAGAAGGCAGGTTGGAAGGGTTTAATTGTAGCAGGTAGTTGCTTCATTTTTCCAGCTATGGCCATCGTTTGGATTTTAGCGATTATATATGTTCGTTATCAAAATGTCCCTTCGGCGGAATGGTTATTATATGGCATCAAACCCGTAGTTATAGCAATTATTATTCAGGCTTTGTGGAAATTGGGCAAAAAAGCGATAAAAGATACTCCCACCATCATCGGAGGCATTTTAGCTACCCTAGGTTTCTTTTTTGGAGTTGATGAGGTAATTATTTTATTAATCATAGGATTAGGAGTAATGATCTATAAAACTTTTTCCAAAAATAAGATACAAAGTTCTTTATTATTGCCTTTTGCAGGATTATTTGCCCAAATGCCTATCACTTCAACTTTTAGCCCTTCTTCTGTCAATGTGTTTTTTGCCTTCCTGAAAATTGGCAGTGTTCTTTATGGTGGAGGTTATGTATTATTAGCTTTTTTACAACGGGATTTAGTAGAAAATTATCAATGGTTGACTTCTCAACAACTGCTAGATGCCATCGCTATTGGGCAGTTAACTCCTGGACCGATTTTTACTACAGCTACTTTTGTCGGTTATCTTGTTTCTGGTAATTTAGGAGCGATTAGTGCCACTGTTGGCATATTTTTGCCCTCTTTTGTTTTTGTGTTATTGGTTAATCCTTGGGTAGATAAAATTCGTAATTCTCAGTTTGCTAGTAGTTTTTTAGACGGAGTTAATGTCGCTTCTTTAGGCTTAATGGCAGGGGTTACTTTTCTGTTAATTGGCACATCCCTTATAGATCTTTTTACTTTTATTTTGGCGATCGCAACTACAATAATAATTTTTCGTTATCAAGTCAATTCCGCTTGGTTAGTTTTAGGGGGAGGAATACTTGGTTTTATCGCCATGAATTATTAATCAAGAAGAATCAAACAGCTATAAATCTTGAGTTTAATCAAAAATACTTATTACTTATTACTTCAGACTTTAATTTTAACTTGCTTTGCCAAATTGGCGATCGTAAACTTCATCTTCTTTTCCTGTTTCTAATTTTAAATCAGAACGAGGATAAGAAACACATAACAAAGCATAACCCTCACCTTGTAACTCAGGAGATAAACCCATGCCTTCACTTTGTTCGACTTTACCGCTAATAATTTTTGCAGCACAAGTTGTACAAACTCCTGCATTACAAGAATTAGGTAAATTGAGATTTTCTTTTTCTGCTACGTCTAAGATTTTTTGATCTTCAGGTACTTTGATGGTATAAGTTTGATTTTCGTTAATAATTTCTACTGTATAGATACTTGTCATAAATAGGGGTTAATTTTCAATATTTAGTCACAAATTCCCATTATACTCAGAACTCTATCAAATAACTAATTGTAGAAATAAAACTGATCAGAAAACTTTTTAACAGTAAAATTCACTTTTATCTAAAATAATTTCGCCATAACCTGAAACCCAACTAACCCAAATACCAGCAGATTTTTCACACAATAATAAAGCTTCTTTTTCACTATAGGCACTAGGAGATTGAAACAATTTCACCCAAGAATCACGATTATAGGTAATATGACAAACAGGATTCCAGTTAGTAGAGATGGAGTCTTGTACTTTTGATTCTAGGTTAGAGGGCATTGAGGCTAATTGAGTTACCATAGCTTTATCTCACATATATATAATAAATATCGAAAAACGATCATCTCTAATTGCTCAAAGATAAAAGATTTCTGTATATAATGATACTAAATGTTCAATTATTTTCTAAGAATTGTTATCAAAAATTAACATTACCTCAGTTCGACATAAAATTATAAGTGAAGAGAGAAAAGAGAGAAGAGCGGATTTGGCAAAAGTTTTAATGGTTTGGCAGGGGATGGGAGCCCCTTGTTGAAATTTGAGTATGTAAACTAATTTTTTAGTTAGGATTGCTATATGTAGCTTAGACATAAAAAAAATAATTTAAGCTACACTTATTGTAAAATTTATAAAATTTGTTAATTTATACCTGAAATCAGCATAATATAAGAATGAATAATAAAAGATTGGTTATTGGAGATGTTCACGGTCATTATGATGCTTTATCTGCATTATTTGAAAAAATTGCCCCAGATAAAGATGATGACATATATTTTCTTGGAGATTTAATAGATCGTGGTCCTCAAAGTGCTCAAGTAGTAGAATTTGTTAAGAATAATAACTATAACTGTATTCAGGGCAATCATGAAATTATGTTAATCGATGCTTTAGGGGAAGAAAGAATAAACCACAAAAAGTTACAAGGATGGTTACAAAATGGTGGTAGTGCCACAGTAATGAGTTATGGGCAAAAAATGCCATATATTGAGCATATTGAATGGATGAAAAATCTACCTCTATACTATGATTTAGGAGATTATTGGTTAGTTCATGCTGGAGTAGATCCACAACTTACAATTGAGCAACAATGTTCAGATCAATTTTGTTGGATTCGAACGGAATTTCATCAAAGTAATCAACCTTATTTTCAGGATAAAATTATTATTATTGGTCATACTATTACTTTTACCTTTAAGGGAATTAAGCCCGGACAATTAGCTAAAGGAGAAGGTTGGATTGGTATTGATACGGGAGTTTATCATCATGAACAAGGATGGTTAACGGCGTTAGAATTAAATGAGTCTATGGTGTATCAGGTAGATAGTTTTGGTAACAATTTTCGTCAATTTTCTTTAAATCAAAATCTTACCCCCGTTAATACCAATACCCCTACATTATTTCGTTTTCATCAAAAGGTATTAAGTCGATAAGCAAAATTGATTATTCAATTATATTCATTAAAAATTAGCACCACAATAGTTTAAATTTATTCCTTATATATAATTTATTTTGGCACTGGTGATTTGGGGTATGAACTATAAATTATTCCCCAACATTCCAACACCCTAACACCTCAACATGAAAGAATTTTTATGGGAGAATGAAAACGCCCTAGGGATAAAAGCGGAATCAAAAATGTGGTTTATTCATTTGAAAAGCGCTATAGCAATACTAAATCAGTTGTGAAATATGTAAAGATAGGAAATAATGTTTTACCTATTATTTAACAAGGGGTTTAAACCCCTTGCCTTTAAATTTGTAGTCCTTATTTTGCCACGAATCATTTAGGATTGCTATATAAGCTAAAACCCATTTATTGCACTTAAAATTAGTAAAAAATTTTAAAAACTCTTACAAGAGTGCCTATTGCCTATTGATGGTTAATGATTGATAATTAATTACTGTTGACCAAATAGTTAAATAATTTAAAACATGGGTGTTGAACTCCGAAGCTACGTTTACTTAGATCGATTACAACCTCAACACGCTTCCTATATTGGTACAGTAGCATTAGGTTTTTTACCGTTACCCGGGGATGCTTCTCTCTGGATTGAGATTTCTCCCGGTATTGAAATTAATAGAATAACTGATATAGCGTTAAAATCGGCGGTGGTACGTCCAGGAGTTCAATTTGTAGAACGTCTTTATGGGTTATTAGAAATTCACTCTAGTAATCAAGGAGAAACAAAAACTGCAGGAAGAGCCATTTTAGATGCTTTAGGAGTAAGTGAACAAGATTGCATTAAACCGGAAGTCGTTTCTAGTCAAATTATCCGTAATATTGATCCTTACCAAGCACAAATTATTAATCGTAATCGGCGAGGACAAATGTTACTAGCGGGAGAAACCTTATATGTTTTAGAAGTAAAACCAGCAGCTTACGCAGCATTAGCGGCTAATGAAGCAGAAAAATCCGCTTTAATTAATATTCTTTCCGTACAAGCAGTTGGTAGTTTTGGTAGAGTTTATCTTGGTGGTGCTGAAAGGGATATAAAAGCAGGTGCTCAAGCGGCTTTAGAGGCGATCGCCAATATTGGTGGAAGAATCAGTCTTTCAGAAGTAAATGAGTAAGGAAAAGAAAAAAGATGAATAATCAAGCATATTGGGAAAAATTAATTCAAAATGTCGAAAAATGGAATCAATGGCGACAATTTAATCATGATGTCAAAATTGATCTTTCCGGGATGAATTTCAGTAATTATAACTTAGAAGCCATAAATTTAAGTAACTGTAATTTAACTGAAGTGAATTTTATAGGTAGTAATCTCAGATTTGCTAACTTGAACTATGCAGATTTAACCAATACTAATTTAATCGGTGTTAACTTAAGATTAGCTAATTTAAGAAAAGCAATGTTAATTAAAACGAAGCTACATCGAGGAAATTTGAGCGAAGCGAACTTAAATCAAGTATTAATCAGCGAATCGGACTTAAGTAACAGTATTTTATATGAAACAGAACTAGGAGAAGCAAAAATATATAAAAGTAACTTTAGTTATGCTCAACTCATTAATACTCACCTGATTAAAGCTGACATCATTTTCAGTAACTTTGAAGGAGCAATCATTAAAATCGTTATTTTTCGTTGGCAAAATTAATAAGGGTTGCTGTTTGGGATACTAAAGCTATTTAAATCAAGAGGTTATACGCATTTCATTAACTAAAAAAGGCTTAGATTTCTACCGTTTTAATTATAAAATTGACAATT
>NZ_VRZC01000149.1 GCF_016743215.1 Geminocystis sp. GBBB08 | reverse complement strand
ACATAATTAAAAGTTATGGATTAAAGGTACAATAAATAATTAAGAATTAAGAATTAAAAATTAGGAAGAGAAAAGAGAAATTCAGTTAATTTTAGATAACGTTAGCTATTACCTTTAAAACTTATATGAAAGTTTAATAATTACTGATAAAAGTTTCCCTATTTAATATTATAGTAGTCCTAAATAGGTTATGGTAAATTAAATAGTAATAACTCTCAAACTCAAGTCATTTCTAAATTCTAAATTCTAAATTTTTCCCAACAGAAATGCCACAAATCAAATAGGATTGCTATATCACCTATTCCCTATGACTTATTACTTATCATGAAGCGTTATTTATTCTTAATTTTTAGTTATATTTTCTTATTTTTATCTTCACCTATCATAGCACAAGAATCTATAAAAACTAGAGAAAAAAAAGTTTGTGTTAGTAATCTTAATAATGAAATTAACTATATTCTTAATAAACCTTCTCGACAAAAAGAATATTGGGGAATTGCCATTGAAAGTCTTAAAGATAATCAAGTTTTATACCACTTAAATAATAATAAATATTTTATTCCAGCTTCCAATGTTAAATTATTGATAACTGCTGCTAGTTTATTAAAATTTGGTTCAAATTTTCAGATAAAAACTCCCATTTATCTTCAGCAAGAATCTCCTAATATAAACAACTTAATTATTCAAGGAAAAGGAGATCCTACCTTTACAAAAAAACAGCTTGAAATCATCTCTCAAAAACTACAAGAAAAAGGAATAAAAGAAATTAATCAATTAATTTTAATCGATGGTTATTTATCATCTCCAACTACTAATTATACTTGGGAATTTGAAGATATTTACTTTTATTTTGCCGTACCTGTTAATAGTTTAATTCTCGAAAATAATAGCGTTAATTTAACCTTAAAACATAGTAGCATTAATGAAAAACCATCTTTAATATGGTCTGATGAATTAGCAGGAAAACAATGGGCGATCGAAAATAAGGTTTATACTAGAGAAAAAAATAGAGAATTTAATCTCATGATCAATCCTGTATTTGCTAAATCTACTTTAGAAATAACAGGAGAATTACCCATAGATAAAGAATCTAATATTTGGCAATTATCTATTCCTAAACCAGCGGATTATTTCCAAGATTCATTGATAGCAACTTTAACTAAATACGGTATCAAAGTAAAGGTAGCTGAGATTGTTAATCAAAAAGATAGTTTGCCAGAGAAAAATCAGCAATTATTCTTAGAAATAAACTCCTCAATATTAGCCGAATTAATCAAAGTTATCAACCAAGAAAGTAATAATTTATATGCCGAAGTTTTACTTAAATATTTAGCTGATGAATCATTAAATGAATTTGAATCCTTAGCAAAAATCATGGACAAATTGGGAATATCTTCTGATAATTATAAACTCAAGGATGGTTCAGGATTGTCTCGTCATAATTTAATTACTCCACAAGCCTTAGTTAACTTATTAAAATTAATGAATAGCAGTGAATATAACGAGACTTTTCGTAATTCTTTAAGTGTAGCTGGAATAAATGGTACATTAAAAAATAGATATAAAGACACTAACATTATTAATAATTTAAGAGGAAAAACAGGTACTTTAACAGGAGTTTCAGCTTTATCTGGATACTTAAAAAATGATAACTTTGGTGATTTAGTCTTAACAATCATTGTTAATCAATCAACAGAAAATTCGGTGATATTAAGAAATACCATTGATGAAATTATTATTTTATTAGGACAACTAGAAAAATGTTAATTATAGTGTTATATCAAGTTCAGATAATAACTTATAGTAAAACTTGGCGTCTTTCTTTGCGTCTTTGCGAGAAATTAAACTATGATTATAAAATCGAACCTAATATTATTTCTACTTTCCTCTCCTTCCTTTTTCTATGCACTTCATGAAAAAAGTTTTCCTTTTCCCCTTGACAAATTATTTTTCCTCATATAACATAGTAAATAAGATAATATAAATCTATTTATTTTTGTAGTATTTGTGTCTCAAGGTAAAATCGATTAAATGCTCAAAACCCATAAATAAACAATTATAAAAGGAGACTAAAAATTATTTTTACCCCCCCATTAGCCAGATTAATCGAACAATTACAAAAGCTACCCGGTATTGGACCAAAAAGTGCACAAAGATTAGCTTTTCACATTCTTAAACGTGGGGATAAAGATGCCGAAGCCTTAGCCCAAGCTATTCTTGACGCAAAAAGAAGAGTTGGATTCTGTCAAAAATGCTTTCATTTATCAGTCAATCATATTTGTGAAATTTGTTGTAATCAAAATCGAGATCAAGATACTATTTGCGTGGTTGAAGATTCAAAAGACGTGATAGCCTTAGAAAAAACCAGAGAATATCAAGGTTTATACCATGTCTTAGGAGGGGTTATTTCTCCTGTGGATGGTATTACCCCTGAACAACTTAATATTCAACCCTTAATTCAAAGAATGGCACAAGGTAATATTAAAGAAGTTATAATGGCAATTAGTCCTAGTATTGAAGGAGAAACTACTACTTTATACGTTGGTCAACTATTAAAACCATTTACAAAAGTAACTCGTATTGCCTTTGGTTTACCCATGGGGGGAGATTTAGAATATGCTGATGAAGTGACTTTAGCAAGGGCATTAGAAGGGCGAAGAGATCTTGATTAAAGCCTTATAAAGAGACAATCATTCACTCTTAATACCAAAAGCTCCCCAACTCCCTAAAAGGGAGAGTAACTTCGGAGAGTACTGCGGGGAGAGCTTAATAGACAATTAACAATTAACAATTAACAATCATCATAACTTAAATATCTGGTGATTGTCAACACAATAATTGATTTCCCCAAGACAAACTCTGATTACCAGACTTGCTGATTACGGAAAAAGAAAATATTTATGATCTGGTATTGAAAAACTTTAATGAAAATATAAAATTTTACTATACCTTAAAACTGACCACTGATAGCTGATAGCTAACACCTCTTTAAATCTCACAACTCCCATAGGATTACTATATAATAAATTTTAGGCAAATTAAAATGATCCTCACTTATCGTCAAAAATAAAAAATTTTTCATTCTAATTCCTAATTTATAATCATTGTTTAAATTTTTGAGTATGCCTGAATATGAAGAAGTTAGAGTAAGTGAAGAATTTATCCATCTTTGTCAAGCACAATTAAGCCTACTTTTACAAAATTTTTTAGTACAAGAAAGTGCTATTTATTTGACAAGTTCTAAAAATAATGAAACACCGAAATTAATTCCAATTTTAGTATATCCTAATTCCGTTTCTGTTTCTCCATTTAGGTCTTTACCTTTTTTTGATTCAAAATCAGTACCAGAAACATTTAATAATGTTATTGATGAGTCTTTTCAGCCTCAAGAAATTACTACTTATACTCCTAATTCTAGTTCTCCACATCAGTTAATTTTACCCCTTATTTATCAAGATTTAGTCTTAGGTTTATTAGCCACAAAACGAAAAAACCTACCTTGGCAACCAAATGAAATTATCCAAATAAAACAAATCGCTCAAACTATTACTTTAGCTCGTATTATTGAACAAAAACAACAATTATCAGACATAAAATTAACTCAATTAGAAAAATTAAGAATCTTAGAAAATAATCATCTTGACGATTTTTTACATCAGTTACGCAACCCCCTCACTGCTATTCGCACTTTTGCTAAATTATTACTTAAACGTCTATTACCTAAAGATCCTAATTATAAAATTTCAGAAAGTATTATTAGAGAAAGTGATCGCCTAAAAGAGTTAATAGCTGATTTTAATGAACAATGGGAAAAATTTAATAACGGTGAAATTTTACCGTTAACTGAAATAGAATCTACCAGTTTTTTCTTAACCGAAAAGATTGAAAAATCAGAAAAATTTGATATTCAAGAAGTTATTAATCCATTAATTACAACAATTAAAGCTATTAGTGAAGAAAAAGATATAGAATTATTAGCTAAAATTAGTGATCATTTATCATTAGTTTATAGCAATAAAAAAGCCTTAGAAGAAATTCTTAATAATTTGTTAGAAAATGCTGTAAAATATACGCCAATCTATGGTAAAATTTTATTAGAAATTAATCAAAATGAATCACAACTAATGATCAAAATTAGCGATACTGGTTATGGTATTCCACCTGAAGATCAGCAACATATCTTTGAAAGACATTATCGAGGTATTCAAAGTCAAGGCACAATTTCAGGTACCGGTTTAGGGTTGGCGATCGTTAAAGAGTTATGTGATAAAATAGGCATTAAAATAATCATAACTAGCCCTTATTATTGGGTTAAAAATCAACAAGAAAAAGGAACACAATTTTCTTTATTTATTCCTTTGCATAACTGAAAGAAGCCTGATAAAGTTTTGTTAGTTAAATTGATTGAATCCTGTCTATTTGTTAGTTTTTGGGAAAAGTCTGACCGAAATTGTATCATAGGAAAATAAAATATCAATAAGATTAAATGTATGTCGAAAGTTCAAACAATTGCTCAAACTGCCACCGAAAAAGCCTCAGAATTAGGAATTATAAAATTTGACATTTATGGTTCAGCTATTACTCAGACTAGCGTACAAGTGTTTCAAGGTGAGCCTAAACAGGTAAAAGCCTCCCAAAAATCTAGTGTTATTGTTAGGGTTTGGAACGAAAAAGAACAAATAGGTGTCACATCAACTACAGATGTCCATGATGTGGGAATTGAATTAGCTTTAAAAACTGCATTAGAAGCTAGTAACTTTGGTGTGATCGATTATGCTCCTGATTTTAGTGATGAGGCTAAATCTCCTTTACCAGCCGTTGATAGCGAATTAGGCAAGAGTTGTGTGGCTTCGGAGTTAATCGAAAAATTATTGAAAATTGAAGCTGATTTGTTAAATTCTCACGAGGCGATCGCATCTGTGCCTTATAATGGATTAGCAGAGCAAGAAATAGAGAGATTTTATCTCAACAGTGACGGTGCATTAAGGGAAGAAACTCGCTCATTTTCTTCTATTTATTTATATACTACTACAGAACAAGAAGGAAAAAAACCCCGTAGCGGAGGCGCCTATAAAGTAGCCAATACTTTAGAAAAATTAGATATTGATGGTTGTTTTCGAGAAACTGTAGAGAAAACCATTAGTCACCTGAATTATGAAGGGATAAAATCAGGTAAATATCGAGTTGTTTTTTCCCCTGAAGCCTTTTTAAGTTTATTAGGCGCATTTAGTAACCTTTATAATGCCCAAAATATTCTTGATAAACAAAGCCTATCTACTCCTGAATCATTAGGGCAACAAATCGCCTCCCCTTTACTGTCTGTGAGTGATAATGCTTTACATGAAGGTAATGTTAGTGCTGAAACTTTTGACGGAGAAGGCACACCAACTCGTAATTTACCTATTATTGAAAAAGGCGTGCTAGTAAATTTTTTGCATAGTAGCGTCACCGCAAAAAGAATGAACGCAAAGCCTACCGGTCATGCTAGTATTGGTGCAAAGGTAAGTATTAGCCCTAATTATTATCATGTTTTCCGTGGAGAAGAGCCAACCATTGAATATAATTTAGATACAGCTGAAAATGTAATCTTAATCGATGATGTTCAAGCATTACACGCAGGAGTCAATTCCTTACAAGGCTCGTTTTCTTTACCCTTTGACGGTTGGTTAGTGAATAAAGGGGAAAAAGTAAGCATCGAAGCCGCAACAGTTGCAGGAGATTTTCTTGATGTTTTAAAATCGATTATTTTTGTGGAAGCGGAAGGAGAAATAACTCCTACCGGTGTTTGTCCTCGTATTTGGATTGAAAGTTTATCAATTACGGGACAGTAAATAATAAGGTTGCAGGTTTTAGGTATCAAGTTTTAGGTTTTATTCCTCATTTGTCGTGAAACAGGCATCTTGCCTGTAATTCCTCATTCCTCATTATTCAGGATTTCTTGTAATTCTTCCTTTGATAAAGGTTGAATGACAAATTGACAATTAAAACACTCTGTCGCCGCTTCTGTTAAAGTTTTGATGATGTCATCTAAAGATAAAATATTAGGAATAATTACTCTAGGTGGTAGGGTGTTAAAAACGCTCTCAAATAGCTTTATATCAGGTTTTAAGAGCATTGAACCGTGTTGTAGGGTAAATTTTCCCTTTTTTAGTTGTGAACTACCAATAAACTTATTTCCTTGAATATCCACTAAATCGGCATTTGTAGCTAATTTAAAACAATTAGGCGATCGCAAATATTGTTTTTCAGGTTGCCCAAAATCAAGATTTACCCCTAATCTTTGCCATCCTAAAATTAAAAATTGACAAATTTGGCGATAAACTTGATCTAAATTTCCTTTTAAATGAGATGTTATCACGGCATAGGTTAAATCTCCTTGATGTAATACTCCACGACCACCACTAGGACGCTTCACTAAATCTAACAGTTTTCCTTGATAAGTTAAATGTTGCCAATGACTAGGAAAATGACGTTTTTGACTAACTCCCAAAGAAATTGCCACAGGATTCCATGTATAAAATCTCAGGGTTGGAGGATGATTATGATTTTGATGTTGGCTTAATAACCATTCATCGATCGCCATTTGTAACTTTCCGTCTACTTCGATTAAAGGTATAAAACGCCAAATTTGCATCAAAAAAAATCCCTAGTTTTCTAAATAGAATTAGTAAAATTCATAACGAAATTTCCTTACACACTCTTTCGGAGAATCCAAAGTATAGTTTAAGGAAATGATTTCTGCTGTAATGCACATTATTAATTAAGGGCTGCTGAATTAATATTGATGTCAGGTGTTAAATATTCGACTTTTTATCGTCGGAATCCTCATTAATTTTAATTAATGTTTTAATGAGACTATCAACATAGCTCCTTATTTCAAAATTACCATGGGCTCCATAATAATGGTAAATGTTTAATTTATCTGAGGTTATTTGATTAATCAAAGATAAATCAGCCCTTTTCCATTCTGTTGATAATAATAAATTAATTATCCCTGAATATGTTTTAATATTATACTCTTTTCTTGCTGATAAATAACTTTGATAAAAAGTATATTTTTGATATTTTTCTTTTATTAATTTTAAAAATAATTTTGGAAATAATTTTAATATTGTATGTTTAAAATATTCAATTAACTTTTTAATTTTTTTTCTAGCCCTGAGATATACATACTTTAATCCTAATACTCTAAATATTTCGTATCTATCTTTTAATAAAGGTTTATAACTTTTGAATATTCCATCAATCAAAATAATTGAATCTATTTGATGATTAATAGTATTTAATTGATGAGCAATTTCCATTGTTAAAAAAGCATCTCCACAAACACCAATTAATTGATAAGGTTGCTTTAAATTAGCTTTAGATATATCTTCTACTATTCTCTTGGCAATACCTTCTATAATTTTTTCTGGGCTAAGTTTACATATATTTTCTTTATTTTCTTTTGATAATTTAAAAATATGAAGATTAGCAAAAAAATAATCTTTTAACCTATTATCATTATTTAAAGTATGGGTTAATTTCAAACTGTTTATCATAATAACCGTATTTTTCCCCTTTATTGAATTAAAAGTAGTTAAAGATGAATGATTAACAATTTTATTTTCTTTAATAACTTGAGCTAAATCTTTTAAGGTAGGATATTGAAATATAAGAGTCGGCGATATATCAATATCTAAAATATCTTTAATTTCTGAGGATAAGTTAACTGTTTGTAGAGATTTTCCTCCTAATTGAAAAAAATTATCTTCGATGTCAATATTTTTCTTATTTAGTAATAATCCCCAAATTTCTTTTAATTTAACTTCTATTTCCTTAAGAGTATAATTGTTTTGATCACTAATTTTGTTTAAAGGTTCATTATTTATATTATTTAATTCATTATTTTTAGCTTTAATGTTTGGAGAATAATCAGTAAACCAGTATCTTTTTCTTTCAAAAGCATAAGTAGGAATCGAAATATATTGAGGGTTAACTTTAGCATAAAAATTATTCCAATTAATTGTTCCTTTTTCTAACCATAAATTACCTAAGTTAAATAACTTTTTAGTTAATAATTCATTGCTTAAATCTTCAATATTTTCCGTTTCACTAATAAAAGATAAAGCCTCTATTTTTTGTTTACTTTTACTTGCTTGACGGGTAAATATTTTATCAAAGGTTTGATTTTCAATAAATTTTTGTAAATAACTAGATAATTGATTAACTGATTCAATAACAGTAAAAAGACGATAATCAAATTGACTTCGCCTAGCGTTGGCACTATAACAAAGGTTAGTTAAAGAAATCGTTAAATTATCTTTAAGAAAATTAAGATATTTTTTAGCTAAAGCCATTAATGAAGATTCACTTTTAGCAGAAATAGTAAAGATATTAACAGGAAATTCGGCAGATTTTACAACCTTTTGAGGTGCTTCTTCTACAACAATATGAGCATTTGTACCTCCAAAACCAAAGGCATTTACTGCCATGCGTAAAGGTAAATTTTCATTATATAAATCTTCAAGTTTATCTTGTACTTTTAGATTTAATTCCTTAAAAGCAACGGATGGATTCGGTTGTTTAAAATGTAAATTTGGTACTAATTGACGGTGTTGAAGACAAAGAAGGATTTTAATTAAACCCGCCATGCCTGAAACACTTTCGGTATGTCCTAAATTAGTTTTAACAGATCCTACCACACAAGGATTATCTTTTGGTCGGTTTTTTCCTAATATTTTACCAATGGCTTTTAATTCTAAGGCATCGCCAATGGGTGTACCGACTGCATGAGTTTCTATATATTTAATGCTATGGGGATCAATTTTGTCATCATTATATACTTTTTCTAATAATGCGATTTGAGCTTTAATATTAGGGCTAGTTAAAGTGTTACTCTGCCCATTATGATTCACTTCTGAACCGATGATTGTACCATAAATGAGATCGCCATCTTTGAGTGCCTCAGACAAAGGTTTTAAAACCATCATGGCGACTCCTTCACTTTGCACATATCCATCAGCTTTTGCATCAAAAACTTTGCAACATCCATCCATCGCAATCATTCCCGCCTCTTGAAAAGCGGTAAAATTATGATCAGATAAAATTAGATTTGCACCTCCCACTAAAGCCAAAGATGATTGTTTTGTCCATAAACTACGACTTGCATTATCTATCGCCACCAAAGATGAAGAACAAGCAGTATCAATAGCAATACTAGTTCCCTTAAAATCAAAATAGGATGAAATACGACTTGCTGTCATACTAGGATTATTACCTGAAATAGTAAGAAAACTGTTAATCCCAAAATTTTCAATTTGCGAAGAATAATCATTATATCCCATAGCAATAAAAACCCCAGTATCACTTTGAGCTATATCTTTGGGTATTATTTGAGCATCTTCTAAAGCTAACCAAGCTGATTGTAATAGTAATCGATGGGTTGGATTCATTAAACAGGCTTCTTCTTTGGAAATATTGAAAAAATCTGCATCAAAACTATCTACTTCCTCTAAAAATCCACCCACCATAGCAGAATTACAGTTATCACCATGACGATGATATTTTGTAATTACATTTACCCTATTTTTCAGTATGTGCCAAAAAGTTTCTAAATGATCGGCTTGGGGAAAATTTAAACTAATACCAATTATAGCTATGGGTTCTTGATTCATAATTCGTGATAATCAGATTTAAT
>NZ_VRZC01000148.1 GCF_016743215.1 Geminocystis sp. GBBB08 | reverse complement strand
TGAAGTTCGCGCAGCTACGCTGTGCCTTTGGCATCGCCCCTAAGTAAGACAGATAAAAGATCAAGTTATAATTAATTAGTGGAACAAACAATGAAAAGATAGATCATGACAACAACTGCTGATGATCTTTGGCAATTATTAGCCGAATTAGTTATCGCTCAAAAAGAAACTGAAAGACGTTTTCAAGAAACAGAGCGTATTTTAAAAGAACAATCAAAAAAAACCGATCGCCAAATTAAACAAGTTAACCAACAAATCGGTAAATTAGGTAATCCTTTAGGGGAATTTGTAGAATGGCAAGTCTGCCCTTCGGCGGTAGAGTTATTTCGCTCTAGAGGTATTGATGTTCATGAGTTACAATCCGATGTCTCTGTAAAACGCATCGATGGTGGTTTAGAAATCGATTTATTAGTGGTTAATGATACTGATGATTACGGGTGCAGTTACTACTTCTGCACTTGCTAATTAGGAAGCAAAAAAATATCTAAATATTCTGCTAATTTTATCCACAATCTTAGTTGATTATTTTTCTTTAACGAACCATTATTAGATGATAATTTCGGTAATAATTTTTGGTGTAAAAAATCATAATAAATTTCTTGAATTTTATCTAACCAAAGATTTAATTTCAACTTGTTTCCTACTTTTATTAATTTATCTATCAGTTGAATATCATTTTCTAAACTATCTAATCGACTTTGGGATAGAATTTGTTGCAAACTGGATAAAATTAATTTCTCAAGGGTTTTTTTACCTTTTGGTATTTCTAATTTACATCTTAGATCATTTGCTTCTGTGGCGATCGCCTCTAAGTCAATTAAATAAGACTCTAAATTATCTAAGTCTGGTTTTTCGTTATTAATAGCCTCAATTACTTTCAAACAACGATAAGAAATAGCAACTTCGGCAGCTACTTGCAACTCTTGAGGAATAGGCACTTCATCCCGTTGAAAAGCAAGTAAAATACTATAATTATCTCGATATACTTGAGTATAAAGTTGATCGAGTCTTTTTTTCGTAGTCGTGGTTAATTTTTCCATAATCGATAATCTTTCTTCTGCAAAAAGATGCTTTAAATCAAAAGATTTATTACCGAATAAGCGACTCATGGTTAAAATTAAATCGACAATACTGGTTTGTTTCAACATCGAAAACAATTCCTCTTTCATCTGGGTATAAGCCAAGCGACTAGAAAAAGGTTGAATACAACAATGAAAATCCCAACCTCCAAGATGTAAAACGGCAAAAACAAAATGCCCACTTTCCCAAGTTATATTTGATATTAAACGCACTTGTCCTATTGCCAATGTCAAAGAGCCTATCTGTTGTTTCTGATAATCTAATTGTTGAGTAGAGTAACAATAAATAGTTTCTTCCTCTTGATAATTATTATATAAAGAACTGAGGGCATAATGAGCCGTTACCTGTTCTAAATTTACTTTCGATGGTATTACTCCTTGACGATAAACTCCTTCACCGTTACCAAATTGTTTAACGTTACTTGGCGCTTCGGCTAATCTAGCAATAAATTCTTTTTCTAATTGTACCCCAGCTATCTCACCGGCTAACTCTACTGCATGGGAAGCATAACGTAATATTTGTGTACCTTCAGGGCGAGAAATTTCTTCAAAAAACCATCCACAACTGGTAAACATCAATAAGGAGTTTTTCTGTATTTCTAATAATCTTAAAGCGTCAATTTCTTCCCCAGAGGATAATTGATGACTGCTGTGAGTGTTTAAAAATTGTTTAACAGTGTCAGGATTACGATCTAAAATAACTTCTATATATTCATCTCTGGCTAACCAAGGATTTTGAAAATAATTATAACCAACATCTTCATAAACTTTAGTCAACTCGTCTCGCAACCAATTTAAAGTTTCTCGCAGAGGTTTGCGCCATTTTTGATGATATTCACCACCACCACCACAACCACAGTCATCTTTCCATCTTTCGACACCGTGGTAACAACTCCAAGCGGTAACGGGTTTTAATTCTACTTCCCATTCTGGGGTAACAATACTAAGATAATGAGCATAATTGGTAACTGTCCATCCTTTTTCAGGAAATTCTTGAGTAAAAGCATAGGCGAGACATTTTTCTGTATCTTTTTTATGATGCCCAAAAGTTTCACCATCGGTAGCTACAGAAATAATTTGCGATTGACGATTATCTCCTCTTACGGCTGACTTTAAGCGAGAGTAAAAATGATGACTGCTTAATAAAACATCCCCAAAACCCATATCTCCAGAAATAGGACCATCATAGAAAAAAATATCAATATAATCCTTTTCATTAACATAACATCGATAAGGGCGTGTCGGATCAATTTGCCCTCCTCCTACTTCTAACCATTCGTCATTCTCATCTCTAATTATGGGACGACATCTTTCGGCTTGAGTAGGCGCAAGAATAATAAATTTAATTCCCTCAGCAATTAATACCTCTAAAGTCGGATAATCTACCGCCGTCTCTGCTAACCACATTCCTTCTGGTTGTCTGCCAAAACGTTTATAAAAGTCAGTTTTTCCCCATCTTACTTGGGTATATTTATCTCTTTCGTTGGCAAGGGGCAGAATAATATGATTATATACTTGAGCAATAGCATTTCCATGACCATTTAATCGTTGACAACTAAGGGCATCAGCTTCTATGATTTTTTTATAAACTTCGAGATCATATTTTTCTAACCATGACATGAGGGTTGCACCCATATTAAAACTCATGTACTCATAATTATTGACAATGCCGACAATATTACCATCATTATTGAAAATTCGAGCAAAGGCATTATTCCGATAACACTCATAAAAAATACGCTCATTCCAATCATGAAAAGGATGCGCACTAGGTTGCCTTTCAATGACGTTAAGGTAAGGGTTTTCTCTAGGGGGTTGATAAAAATGTCCATGCACTGTAACATAAACGCCTTTTGCTATACCCAAAGGGGAATCTTCAATATTTAAAGGCTGATGAGTAATATTTTCAGTAACAGCAGTTTTAAGAGTAATAGTCATAAGGAAAAAAATAGAATACTTCTTTTACAATTTAACCTTAATTCCTAATTTCTGAATGTTCATCAAGTTAAAATTACACAAAAATTTTAGAGGATGTGGAAAGATCAAAATGTGATTATCTATGATGTAATAAACTTTTGTTCAAATATTTAATATTTTTCTTACAAATTTGCTTTTTCTTCTTCCTTCTTCTGTCTTCCCCTACTACTATAACCAGAATAATGTTAGATCGAACTGAGGTGCTAATAATTGCGATAAGATACTTAATCAAAGATAATCAACAAGGAAATTTACGGTTAATGAGAGAAAAAATTACCATCCTCAAAGAAAATTTAGCTCGTACAATAGTAGGCAAAGACGATGCGATTAAATTAGTTATAGTAGCCTTATTGAGTGGTGGACATACTTTACTAGAAGATGTACCCGGAGTCGGAAAAACCTTACTAGCAAAGTCTCTCGCCCGTTCTATCCAAGGCAAATTTCAACGGATTCAATGCACTCCTGACTTATTACCTAGTGATGTTACAGGTACCAATATTTGGAATCCTAATACTAGAGAATTTGAATTTTTATCTGGTCCAGCTTTTGCTAATATATTATTAACAGATGAAATTAATCGGGCTACTCCTCGAACTCAATCATCTCTGTTAGAAGTCATGGAAGAAAAACAAATTACCGTTGATGGTGTAGCACGTTTTGTACCTTCTCCTTTCTTTGTTATTGCTACCCAAAATCCCATTGAGTATCAAGGCACATTTCCTTTACCAGAAGCACAAATGGATCGTTTTGCTATATCTTTAAGTCTAGGTTATCCTTCTTTTGAGGAAGAATTACAGATGTTGGAAAGACAATTAAATTCTACTTCTCTAAATGAACTTTCTCCCTGTATTACTTTAGAAGAGGTAATGGAATTACAAAAAAAAGTATCAGAAATAAAAGTAGCACCAGAAATACAAAAATATATTATAAATCTTATTACAGCGTCTCGTAATGATGATGATATTATTTTAGGAGTAAGCCCCCGTGGTACTGTTACTTTACAAAAAACCAGTCAGGCATTGGCATTTTTAGAAGGTAGAGACTATGTTATTCCTGATGATATTAAATTTTTAGCACCTAATGTATTATCTCATCGTCTTATCCCCGCCGGTGGCAGAAATGCTAAGGTGATAGTAGCCCGTTTACTAAATACTATAACGATAGAAATAGATAATTAGGAATGAAGAATGAGGAATAAAGAATATAGTTTATTAAAGGTTAAAAATGCTCAAAAAACGCTGGATTACGGTTATTATTGCTTTTATTGTTAGCTGGAGTGTTATTTTAGGATGGGGTGCATCTCATTATGGGGTGATGGCACAAAATTCTTTAATTATCTCTAAAAGCACAAAATCCGTAGATAAAGCTACGGATAATTTTAAAATCGGGGAAGAATCATATTTAGAAAACTGTGCTACTTGCCATATACCTATACCACCAGCAGTCTTACCTCAAGAAACATGGCAAACAATTTTAGAAAATCCAGGTAATCATTACGGCACAAAAGTAGGATTAACAGGCTTTAATCAACGGTTAATGTGGTTATATTTACAAGGTTATTCCCGACAGTTATTAAAAGATGAAAGAAAACCGCAATATATCGCCCAATCTCGCTATTTTTTCGCCCTTCACCCCCGAGTAAATTTACCTTCTACTATTACCCTTAATAGTTGTGTTGAATGCCATTCACAAGCAAGGAATTTTGATTATCAAGATGAAAATTAATCATCATCGATACAAAAAAATTACCTCTGACTAGCTACGGCAATTCAATTACAATATGGCGATCATTATCATGTCGTCATTGGCATAATTTCCATTGATGTTTTCTCAAAACTAATTTACAAATTATTACATTTTTATTTCTTGATAATTTTCATTATCACAAACTTTATTTTCTAATTCAGGGTTTTTAATAAAAAAAGTAATAACAACACTTTTCATTATATTGAAAACATTGCCTGTCTTATCTCCAGCTCGAATATTTCCCCCTAAATCAATAATATAAGTATAGTCAAATTCATCCTCTAAACACTTTTTTAAACCATCAAAAGCCCTTCCATCAATTAACGAAGAATAAGTAATAAAAGCGATAATTTCTTCTTCCCCTAGGTAATTGTTAATAGACATCGACCATAATTAAAAATTCAATCAATTATAATAAACTATTTATGAATTTAGGCTATGTTTTTAATGATCCCTGAGTTAAAATCAGATTTTTTTGGAGAAGTCTAATTGTTAATTGTTAATTATATATTACTTAGTTTATTTGATGAACAACATTTCCTGATAGGTAGGTAAAGCCCATAATTCGTCAGCAATTTCCTCTTCTAAAGCGTCTGCATATTTACGCACTTGATCCATTAATGAGCGGATTATTTTGGCATAATATTGAAGATGAGCTTCAGTACTTTCAAATTCATGTTTACTTAGAGCATCACTTAATTTATGAACTTCTGTGATCAAAGAATCTGCTAAATCAGCAACTTTTTTGATAGTGGTTTTATCAACTTCGATACCGATACCTTTAAGACTGGTTATAGTACTGGTGAGGTTCGATAAATATTTGATTGCCGCAGGATAAATAGTCGTTTTAGCCATACTAATTACTAATTTAGCTTCAACTTCAATGGACAATAAATATTGTTCTGCATAGACTTCATAACGACTTTGTAACTCCACAGGAGAAAGTACCCCCATTTTCTCGAATAATTCTTCAATATATTTCTCTTTTAACACGGGTAAAGCGTCAGCAGTGGTAGGTAAATTGGCTAAACCTCTTTCTTCTACAGCCATTTGATGCCATTCCGAAGAATAACCATTACCGCCGAAAACCACATTACCATGTTTTTCCATAATTTCTTGGAGAATTTTTTGAATTGCCGTATTTAATTCTGTACCTTTTGCTAATTCAGTTTCTAATTCTCCAGCAATCCAGTCTAAAGATTCTGCTAAAATGGTATTCATCGCTACCAAAGGACCGGCTACGGATTGACCTGAACCTACTGCCCGAAACTCAAAACGATTACCAGTAAACGCAAAAGGTGAAGTACGATTTCTGTCACCCGGATCTTTAGGAAATTCAGGTAAGGTATCAACACCAATATTCATAGTTTGAGCAGCTTTTGAGCCTTTCACTTCCCCGTTTCGAATTTGCTCAAATACATCCTCTAATTGTGAGCCTAAATACACAGAGATAATAGCTGGAGGAGCTTCATTTGCACCAAGACGATGATCATTACTAGACGTAGCTACTACCGCACGTAAAAGAGGTCCATATTTATGAACTCCTCTAATTACTGCACCACAAAAAATCAAGAATTGAGCATTAGCGTGAGGAGTGTCACCCGGATCTAATAAGTTACCTTGAGTAGCATTGCCCACAGACCAGTTAACGTGCTTACCTGAGCCATTAATTCCAGCGAAAGGCTTTTCATGAAGTAAGCAAGTAAAACCGTGTTTTTTCGCCATTTTGCGTAAAATTGTCATGGTTAACTGTTGATGATCTGTTGCTACATTGGCCGCTTCAAAAAAGGGTGCAAGTTCAAATTGTCCGGGTGCAACTTCATTATGTCTAGTTTTAGCAGGAATACCTAAACGATACATAGATTCTTCTACATCCTGCATAAACACTTGTACCCGTTCAGGAATTGCCCCAAAATAATGATCATCAAATTCTTGTCCTTTAGCGGGGGGTTTACCGAATAAAGTTCTTCCTGCCAATAATAAATCTGGGCGATTATGAGCAAAATTAGAGTCAACTAAAAAGTATTCTTGTTCTGCACCGCAACTAGAATTAACGGGGGCAATGTTGGTATGGCCTAATAATTTTAATACCTTTCTTGCCGCTTTATTCATAGCAGCATTTGATCGCAATAAGGGAGTTTTTTTGTCTAATGCCTCTCCTGTCCATGATACAAACACTGTAGGAATACATAAAGTTACACCGTTATCAGTTTCCATTACATAAGCTGGACTGGTTACATCCCAAGCTGTATAGCCTCTAGCTTCAAAAGTAGAACGAATACCCCCATTAGGGAAAGATGAGCCATCAGGTTCGCCTTTTACTAAAACTTTACCAGCAAATTCAGAAATAACAGAGCCGTCACCTTGTACGGATACAAAACCATCATGTTTTTCGGCGGTGGAGTTAGTTAGCGGATAAAAAACGTGGGCATAATAGAGAGCTTTTTTAGAAATTGCCCAATCTCTCATAGCTGTAGCCACCACATCAGCGATGGAAACATCAAGTGGTTCGCCAGTTTGGATGGTTTTTTTTAAGGATTTGAAAATCTCTTTTGGCAGACATTCTTGCATTTTGCTGAGGGTAAAAACATCTTTTGCCCACATATCTTCTAAGCGTTTGGGAGTGTTAAACGGCTTAATTTGTCGATTTGTGATCTGATTAATGGCTTCAACCCGTGATTTATTTCCGCTCATAGTTACTTTTTTTAGATAATATTTCACTCTAATAAATAAAGGTTTTTTAAAAAGTCCATTAAGAACAATTTTATAAACGTTTTCAGATTGATAAATTAAAGTTATATTAAAATTGAGGCAAGAAAAGGAGTTAACAAGTTATTACTCTTTTGCTTACCTAAATTAAGCTAATAGGATTTTAATATGAGCACCGTAACCGATAACGACTTAAAAGAGTTAAAGGATTTAATTAACTCTAAATTTGAGAAAATTGATAACAAGTTTGAAAGAGTATTTGAAGAGTTGACAGATATTAAAGTGGATATAGCTACCCTCAAAACAGAAGTTAGTACAATAAATAAAAGATTAGATAGTGTTGATAACCGATTAAATACGGTAACTTTAGGAGTTTTTGGGTTGATTGGGGTATTAGTAACAAGTTTACTTACTTTCGTAGGTAAAGTCGTCTTTTTCCCTAATCCATAATTCGATCAAAATAAGTAGCCAAATTAGCCAATGCAAGGTTCTTTTAAAAAAGTTATTATCGGTTCAATGTTTTTCGTTATAACCATGATTATTGCTATTTTTGGTTATGTTTCCTTTGGTTGGTCATTACTAGAATCAGTTTATATGGTAGTAATTACTATTTTTGGTGTTGGTTATGGAGAAGTACAACCATTAACAACTCCTACCCAAAAAATTTTTACCATGTTAGTAATTATTGCAGGAACATCATCAGCAGTTTATGGCGTAGGAGGTTTTATTCAAATGGTGACGGAAGGAGAAATAAATCGAGCATTTGAAGCTGATAGGCAAAGAAAAACTTTAGCTAACCTTGAAAATCACGTTATTATCTGTGGTTTTGGACATATTGGGCAAGTTTTAGCTAAACAACTAGATGAAGCCAAAGAATTATTTGTGATTATTGAAAATGATATTGAAAATTTAACTACTGCTAAAAATCGATCTTATTTAGTACAAGAAGGAGAAGCTACAGACGAAAATGTGCTTGTTAGTGCTGGTATTGAAAAAGCAAAGGTATTAGCCACAGTTTTACCTAATGATGCCACAAATGTTTTTATCACTCTTACCGCAAGAGAATTAAACCCAAATTTGATTATTTTAGCTAGAGGTGAGCTTCCTAGCACTGAAAAAAAATTGCGGTTAGCTGGGGCAAATCATGTCGTTTTACCCGCTAGTGTCAGTGGTTTACGCATGGCAAATTTAATTACTTCTCCTAGTATGGTGGATTTTTTAGCCCAAAAAGAAGAACAAAATTACTTAAATGATTTACTGATACAGATTAACGTTCAAATTGAGGAGTTAGTAGTGGGTAATACTTCTCGTTTAGTCGGTAGAACGGTTAGGGAACTAGAAATTAGAGGTAAAGGGGCGTTTATTGTAGTGGCTTTAAGACGGGGAAATGAACCTTTAATAACTCATCCTAATCCCTCTTTATTACTTAATTCAGGAGATGTTTTAATTGTATTAGGGCATCAAGAAGATTTACCTCAATTTGCGCGTTTTTACCAACTTAATCGCACGAAAAGTTAAATTTAGTTACCCGTTGAATAATCTAAAATTTTAGTCAAGGATAAAAATACGGAGAGAGAGGGATTCGAACCCTCGGTGGAGCTATAAACCCCACAACTTCTTAGCAGGAAGCCGCTTTCAACCGCTCAGCCATCTCTCCAAGAGATATTTAAATATTATAGCACAAAATAATTGTTTTTGACAACACCCTTAATTAGAAAAAATGGCTTTACTCTTTGTCCTATGATTCCTATATTTAACAAAACAAAATATTAAAGTAAGAGCTAAGATACTAATAGATATGATTAAAGGAAAAATATTAATTAGCCATAAACTCATTAAGATTAAAGCGATCGTGTCAGCCGCTAGAATAATTATTTTATCAGTAAAAGGATAGTCTTGAATGGTAATATTTTCTGTTTCTCTGATTTTAACAGGTGCGAAACAATTAAACCAAAATTGACTAATTAAAACAAATATTGCCCCCCAACCTAAGGAAAATAAAGCTAAATAAAAACCAAATAATTCTATAATTAAAGTAGTGATAATAACTAGATAAAATTTAATAAATACAGTACTTTGAAAACAGTTTTTACTAAAAATGCAAGGTTTTAAGTCAATAACTGCCATTCTTGCTTGTTCTAACGAAAATAAAAAGAAGGCAAAAGATATTAATTGAGCCGATAAATTATTTAAAGAAAAAGATTGCCATAATAAACCAAAACTAGCTGGAAAAAATAAAATAATAATGATTAAATTAAGACCGAACATAATTTGTAATATTTGTCTGCAAATTGTCACCTATTCTTCATTTCTAATTCCTAATAAGAGGTTTAAACCC
>NZ_VRZC01000147.1 GCF_016743215.1 Geminocystis sp. GBBB08 | reverse complement strand
TACGAACAGCTTTTTACATAGTTCCTGCAAGCCATTCGATAGTAACTCCCGTTGTCCCCACTTTAAGACTGAAAGTAATTTCACCTTTACCGGTAACACTGATCACATCTTTATCGACACCGCCAGTAATGCTGTTGATACCATTTCCATTTACGGTTACGGTATTTTGCTTATTTGCACCAGCATCGCCAACGCTTACGGTATTATCACCATTACCAGTAATTTCAACGATATCGGCACCCCCTAGGGTAGTAATAGTATTTTTACTATCACCATTAACAATGACGGTATTTATACCAGCACCAGCAGTAATGATATTTTCACCTTTTCCTTTTATGTTGATGAAATCATTTCCGTCAAGGGTAGTAACAGTCTTTTTACTAGTGCCATCAAGACCATCGATAGTAATTTCATTATTACCACCTTTAGCATCGATAGTAATTTCACCTTTACCGGTAACATTGATCTCATCTTTATCGACACCACCAGTAATGCTGTTGATACCATTTCCAGTTATGGTTACGGTATTTTGCTTATTTGCACCAGCATCGCCAACGCTTACGGTATTGTTACCATTACCAGTAATTTCAACGGTATCAGCACCCCCAAGGGTAGTAACAGTATTTTTCCCAGTGCCTCCGGCTCCATTTATGGTAACTTTGTTATTACCAGCACCAGCAGTAACAGTATTTTCACCTTTTCCGGTAATTTTGATAATGTCATTTCCGTCAAGAGTAGTGACCTTATTATTGCCATCACTAAAGATAGTTACAGTGTTATTACCGGCATCAGCATCGATAGTAATATCATTTTTATTAGGAAGACCATCAGGATTAACTTTAATGACATCATCCCCAGCACCTACCGTAATAGAATTTTTGCCATTACCTACAGTTATTTCATTATTACCAGCACCAGCATTGATAGTATTATTTCCATTAGCCACCGTGATGATGTCAATTCCAGAACCTCCAGTAATAGTGTTATTAGAATCACCAAAAATTGTTACTATATTATTACCAGCACCTACATCAACAGTATTGGTTTTTACAGGTTTAGCCTTGAGTAAATTATCTTCCCCATTAATAGTCACAACGTCATCATTTTGAAGGGTAGTAATTTTATTATTGCCATTTCCAACAGTAATCTTATTATCACCAGCACCCGCCGTAATGGTATTATCACCGTCGTTACCTTCTGGTCCGAATTCTGTTATGATGTCAACACCATCCCCGGTAGTAATAGTATTACTAGCATTACCAGTTATGTCGATAGTATTCTTACCGGCACCAAGATTGATAACATTAGTTTCTTTTTGGTTATCGGGTTTAACTTTACCGTTAATGATAACAGTGTCAATACCTGCTTCAGTTGTAACATTATTACTTCCTGAACCTATGGTTATCTTATTATTACCAGCACCAGCTTTGATGGTACTATCACCATTTCCAGTTAGAATTAGATCATCACCAGAACCAGTAGTAATAGTTTGATTTCCTTCCCCGTTACGATTTATGGCACCTTTGTCATCTCTAACTAAGTCAGTTGTAACTGTGTTTTGACCGTTGCCGAGGGTAATAATATTATTCCCTTGCCCTGTTTCAACGATATTTGTTCCGTTACCTGCTGTAATTTTTTGATTTCCATTACCAATGCCACCAAACTCATATCGAACCTTAAACAGAGGATTACCCTTGTCATCCAATTTTGGATTTCCATCTTTGTCAACTTCAGGTATCACAACAGGAATTTGCAGTAAGTCAGTTTTGATAGTGTTATTACCATTACCGAGAGTAATTGTGTTATTTCCTTCCCCAGTTTTTACGGTGTTATTACCATCTCCCGCTGTAATAGTGTTACTATCAGGGGCCGCTCCCGTTTTGGTGGGAAGATCTCCTACGTCACCGTCAACGTGATCACCATAGAGATAGTTGTCACCTTCACCGCCATTTAAGGTATCAGTACCAATACCCCCATTTAAGGTATCACCGCCGTCACCACCAACTAAGGAGTCGTTACCTTCCCCACCGATAAGAACATCAAAACCACCTAAACCAACTAAAACGTTATTACCAGTATTACCGATAATCACGTTATCTTGCTCGTTACCAGTACCGTCAACAGCTCCTTCCGCTTTACTCAAATCAAGATTTTCAACGTTAGCACCTAAGGTATAACTGACATAGGATATGACTGTGTCAACACCTCCATCGCCGGTTTCCACCCCAAGATATGTTGTTTCTTTAATGATATATCTATCATCATTAGTACCACCGGCAAGAATATCAACACTGCCGTCTTCTTCACCGCCGTCTAATAAATCTCGACCTGCTCCACCAAGTAAAGAGTCAGCACCAATACCTCCAATTAAAGTGTCATCTCCACTACCACCATCAAGAAGATCGTTGCCCTCACCGCCTTCAAGAAGATCATTGCCACCTTCACCCCTGACAACATCATCTCCTCTTTCACCTTTGAGGACATCATTACCGAAGCCACCGTTAATGGTGTCATTACCAGCACCACCATGGACTAAATCGATGCCGAAACCGCCATTGATAAGATCGTTACCAGCGTTTCCAAAGATTCGGTCATCTCCCTCTAAACCATTAAGGATATTGTTACCACTGTTACCACGGATAATTGTATTTTCCTCGTTCCCCGTTGCGTTAACGCTATCACTACCTTGTAAGTAAAGATTTTCGACAAAGGGGCTATCCTCTAAGCTGTAGGAAACTCTAGAATTTACTGTATCAATTCCTCCCGTATTTTCTCCAGAATTAGTAGTCTCACTGACTACATCACTAACATCATCTACATAATAAATATCATCACCAGCACCACCTCTCATGGTATCAACACCGGCATCCCCATTAAGAGTGTCATTTCCTTGACCTCCACTTAGTAAGTCATTTCCTTGACCTCCATATACTAAGTCATCACCCAAGTCACCATTAAGGTTGTCGTTTTCAGTGCCACCAGAGATAGTATCATTACCTTGACCTCCGTAGATAAGATCTCTACCCTGCTCACCTTTAATGTCGTCATCACCTTGACCGCCGTAGATTTCATCGTCTCCATTATCCCCAGAAAGTTGATCATTCCCTTGATTTCCATAGATAAGATCGCCGTTTTTTCCACCAAAGATTACATCGTTAAATCTTGCACCGTAAATAGTGTCGAACCCTTCACCCCCTGTTAAAACAGAAGTACGACCATTATCGGTGGGTTGTGTATTCGGATCTTCTACGCTACCGTAGATAACGTCATTACCATTACCGCCATTAGCGATAACTTGAGAACCATAGGCGTAGATTATGTCATTATTGTCATCACCATTAAGGATTTTTAAACCATAGGTTTTGACTTCAGGATTTTCAGTGACACTGATAGTATCATCTCCTTGTCCACCGTAAGCAATACCAGCAACGTTGCCAATTAAACCATACTTGTCGGCTCCCACTACAAGAGAAGCAGCTTGATTTCCTTGATCACCATTAATTGTTACGGTGGGAAGAACAGGACCAAAGTCATCAAAAGCTACTACGATAACATCGTTACCTTGTAGTCCTAAAATTTGGTCTCCATTTTTCTTGAGTATCCCAAAATCATCACCGTTTGTAAGCAATACCTGAGCCATATAAACTCCTCATCAATTATTTCTTAATTAATTTCATCATATGATAAAGTGAGCTAACTTTAACATCTGTCCCTTAAAGATAGCAAAACAAAATTATTACGTCAAGTATATTTTGAAATTGCTTTAAAAATTTATTGAAACCCCGTAAATTTACTAATTATGGCAATTAAACGATCGTCGTCTGAGCAAAAATCTCAATTTCTCCCTCAACAACGAAAAAACAAATCACCAATGTCCGAATCTTTATTGTCAAAGGATAATGATATTTTATTGCCTACGGAAATTCTTGAGGATTTAGGGGAAAATGAAGATAAAATTCGCCCTCATCGTCTTGATGATTATATCGGACAAAAGGCTCTTAAGGAAATGATTGCCATTGCCATTGAAGCGGCTAAACAGAGAAAAGAATCTTTAGATCATATACTTTTGTATGGTCCTCCCGGATTAGGTAAAACTACCATGTCTTTAATTTTGGCTCAAGAAATGGGGGTTAGTTGTAAGATTACCGCAGCTCCTGCTCTTGAACGCCCTAGGGATATTACAGGCTTGTTGGGGAGCCTTAAACAGGGTGATATTTTATTTATTGATGAGATACATCGTTTAAATCGAGTGACAGAAGAGCTACTTTATCCTGCTATGGAAGATTGCCGTTTAGATGTTACAATTGGCAAAGGACAATCGGCGAAAATTCGTAGTATTCCTTTATCTCCCTTCACTCTCATCGGTGCTACTACCAAAATTGGTTCCCTAACTTCACCGTTGCGTGATCGTTTTGGTTTAATTCAACGGTTACAATTTTATGATCCAGATGAACTTACGCAAATTATACTGCGATCTGCTACTATTTTGAAATTAAAAATTGATCACGGTGGTGCAGAAGAAATAGCTCGTAGGTCAAGAGGTACACCTAGAATTTCTAACCGATTATTACGTCGAGTGAGGGATTATGTACAAGTAAAACATCAATCTAGTATTAATCAAGGTTTGGCGGCGGAAGCCTTAGATTTACATAATGTCGATCCTTTAGGATTAGATTGGACTGATCGACTGGTACTATCAGCTATGGTCGCTCAATTTAGTGGCGGCCCCGTAGGCCTTGAGGCGATCGCTGCTGCTACAGGGGAAGATGCCAAAACCATTGAGGAAGTATATGAACCTTATTTATTACAAATCGGTTTTATTAATCGGACTACGAGGGGAAGAGTTGTGACGAATAAGGCTTATGAGCATTTGCGAGAAGTTAAAAGCTCAAAATCTCCTAATTAGGGGTGCGTCAAAAAGTATTTTTATTTTGATGAGGGTAGCTATTAGCAGTCAGCTATCAGCTTAAATCACCAAAAATCAAATTTTTAGCTTAGTAGTGTTACAGTAAATTCTAAATTCTAAATTCTAAGATTTTTATAGCTTTCTGATTCCTAACAGTAAACTCTAATTAATATCTATTTCCTAATAATGATCGAATATTATATCTGTATTGTTGTTCGTCTAAACCATCACCTTGAAAAGCTATATCCTGGGGAATTTTCTGGGCAAGGGCAATAGCTCGATCGCCACCATTAGGATGTGTACTAAGTAAAGTAGGAGTTCTACCACCGCCTAATTGTCCTAATTTTTGCATAAAATTGACCATAGCACCAGGTGCATAACCGGCATCATATAATATTTGTAAACCAAGAGCATCCGCCTCAAATTCATCTTGACGACTGTAGGGTAAATCAATAGCTAAAGTAACTCCTAACTGTACTATATTCGCTTTATCTAATCCTGTGGCAGTTAATAATCCTTGAGTAATTGCTTGTTGTCGCATTTGTTTTGCCGAATGACGAGCAACTACATGACCAATTTCATGGGCGATAACACTAGCTAATTCAGCTTCATTAGAGGCGGTAGCGATTAAACCAGTATGAATATAAACAAAACCTCCCATAGTAGCAAAAGCATTAACTTGAGGATTATCGACAATCTCGAAGCGATAAGGTAAATTGGAACGAGTACTAACACCAACTAATCGATTACCAATTTGATTAACATAACTGTATAAATCATTATTACGATATAATCTAACTTTACCTTGAGATAATAATTGTTGTCGTATTTGATTGCCAAATTCAACTTCTTGTTGATCACTAATATTGCTAAGTTGAATAACTTGAACTCCTCTCATAAACAATTCACCCCAAGGGATAGCTTGACTAACTTTTACATCAGTAAAAATCAAACCTGATGCGATCATAAAAGAGATAGTTAAATATAATAATGTACGTTTGAAATTAAACACGATTATTAACCAAGATTGAAGATTGATAGAAAAACAATATTTCTTATTTCTATTATGGACTGCATCAAATCATAAATGTTCCTTTCTCTCGTTATCAAAATAACGTATTATTATTACCACAGATAGTGATTTTGAACAACTAATTTGGCAACAAGAAAGATTACATTGTGGAGTTTTAAGATTAGAAAATTTACCACGTTCACAAAGAATACTACTTTTTCAGGAAATATTGACTAATTATTCCGAATATTT
Organism: Geminocystis sp. GBBB08; assembly: GCF_016743215.1. GTDB lineage: Bacteria > Cyanobacteriota > Cyanobacteriia > Cyanobacteriales > Cyanobacteriaceae > Geminocystis. Next base: position 3,706 of record NZ_VRZC01000147.1, on the reverse strand, counting down.
AGAATCTGGAGCGATAGTAATTGCTACTCAACAAAAAATTAGGATTCGCCGAAAATAGTCGATTAAAATAGATTTTTTATCTTTAGTTTGTCTTCGATTAATTTCGCAACCAATAATTAATGTTTTCTTTAGAATCACTTTTTCAACCCACAGGAGATCAACCAACAGCGATCGCCCATCTGGTAAAATCATTACAATTCTTATAAATAAATAATGAATTCAAGGCGTTTTCTCTCTGCTCCCTCCTTCCTGCTCCCTAAATTCGGTCGATGTCTATTTGATCATCTACAATTAATTTATTGCTGACAATAAAGAGAAGATTATGGAATCAATTAGCGATCGCACTTTACAGAATAATTTAACGACTATTCTCGATCAAGTCAATAATGATCATATACCTATTATTATCCATCGAGAAGATGGTCCTCCCGCAGTTTTACTTTCTTTAGAAGATTTTAATTCTTATCAAGAAACCGCTTATTTAATGTCTAGTGCTAAAAATGCCCAACGTTTAAACGAAGCAATTCAAGAATTAAGAGAGGGTAAAGGTATCGTGAGGGAGTTAATCGAATAGTGATTATTAAATGGGCAGAAAATGCTTGGAATGATTACATCTACTGGCAAAACATCGATAAAAAAATAACAAAAAAGATTAACGAATTAATCAAAGATATTATCAGACATCCTTTTGATGGGCTTGGTTATCCTGAACCATTAAAACATAATTGGTCAGGTTTCTGGTCAAGAAGAATAAATAAAGAGCATCGTTTAGTTTATTCTATGGAAGATAATGAGATTTTTATTGCCCAATGTCGTTTTCATTACTAATTCATGTTTAATTTACAAGCACCCTTTAAACCCACAGGAGATCAACCAACAGCGATCGCTTCTTTGGTAAAATCATTACAATCGGGCAATCGTTTTCAAACTCTACTTGGTGCAACGGGTACAGGTAAAACTTATACTATAGCTTGTACTATTGCCCAATATCAAAAACCGACTTTAGTATTAGCCCATAATAAAACCTTAGCGGCTCAACTGTGTAATGAATTAAGGCAGTTTTTCCCTGATAACGCCGTTGAATATTTTGTCAGTTACTACGACTATTACCAACCAGAGGCTTATATTCCCGTTACCGATACTTACATCGAAAAAACCTCCTCTATCAACGACGAGATTGATATGTTACGGCACTCGGCAACTCGATCACTTTTTGAAAGAAAAGATGTTATTGTGGTAGCTTCCATTAGCTGTATTTACGGTTTAGGGATGCCCGTAGAATACCTCAAAGCCGCTATTCCTCTACAGATTAACCAAGAATATGATCCTCGTCAACTCATTCGAGATTTAGTCAATGTGCAATACAGTCGCAATGATGTTGACCTCCGCCGTGCTACTTTTAGGATAAAGGGTGATGTTTTAGAAGTTGTCCCAGCCTACGAAGATAGAGTTATAAGGGTAGAATTTTTTGGAGATGAAATCGAAGCAATTTCTCTTTTAGATCCAGTTACAGGCGAATTATTGCAAGAATTAGAGCGAATTAACATCTATCCTGCAAGGCACTTTGTAACACCTCAAAACCAATTAGAACAGGCGATCGCCGATATTAAGGAAGAATTAGAAGAAAGATTAATAGTCTTAGAAAAAGAAGGAAAATTAGTCGAAGCCCAAAGATTAAAACAAAAAACAAAGTATGATTTAGAGATGCTAAAAGAGGTTGGATATTGCAACGGAGTTGAAAATTATTCCCGACTTTTAACAGGAAGAAAAGCTGGGCAACCTCCCGATTGTTTAGTCGATTATTTTCCTGAAGATTGGCTTTTAGTAGTAGATGAATCCCATGTAACTGTACCGCAAATTAGGGGAATGTATAAAGGAGATCAAGCAAGAAAAAAACGGTTAATTGACTCTGGTTTTCGTTTACCAAGTGCGGCAGATAATCGTCCTTTAAAAGCTGATGAATTTTGGCATAAAGTTAAACAATGTATTTTCGTTTCAGCTACTCCTAGTAATTGGGAAATTGAGCAATCAAATAATCAAATTGCAGAGCAAATTATTCGCCCTACGGGCATTTTAGATCCGCAAATTTTTGTAAGACCAAGCGAGGGACAAGTAGATGACTTACTAACAGAAATAAAAGAGAGAATTAAGAAAAAACAACGAGTTTTAATTACTACCTTAACAAAAAGGATGTCAGAAGATTTGACAGAATATTTACAAGAAAGAGGGATAAACGTACAATATCTACATTCGGAAATTCAATCTATTGAAAGAATCGAGATTTTACAAGGATTAAGAGCAGGAGATTTTGATGTCTTAATTGGGGTAAATTTATTAAGAGAAGGTTTAGACTTACCCGAAGTATCTTTAGTAGTAATTTTAGATGCAGATAAAGAAGGTTTTTTACGTTCAGAAAAATCATTAATTCAGACAATAGGAAGGGCGGCACGTCATATAAATGGACAGGTAATTTTATATGCAAATAACTTTACTCAAAGTATGGAAAAAGCCATTAATGAAACTAATCGACGGAGAAAAATTCAAAAAGAATATAACATCAAAAATAATATTATTCCTCAGTCAATTACTAAAAAATCTGCTAACTCAATTTTAGAATATTTAGATATATCCAGAAAATTAAATAGTCAAGAATTAGAACAAGTTTACAACGAAATTGAAGAACTTACTTTAGATAAAATCCCGACTTTAATTAAACAATTGGAAGAAGAAATGCAAAAAGCATCTAAAAATTTAGAATTTGAAAAAGCAGCTGAATATAGAGATAAAATTAAACATTTACGGATACAATTAAGAAGCAATTAAGCTAAAATTATTGATAATGATAAACTCTTTACAATACCTAATCTTTTTCTCGCCTCTATCAGAGATACTTTTACTTGTGAATCATTACGTTGACGTAACTTTTTCTCAATAGCCCGTAAATTGACACTCCAACGGAAGACAGCACGTTAGAAACTATCAAAAAATATATTGCCAATCAACACACCCATTAATACTCACTGCACCTCTTTTAAGGGTGTCGCAATACATCCCACCCTTAAAAGAGGTGAGCTTTTTGCGAAAATTTTTGTAAATGTTTTCTATCAAGACCGATGGGTTATAATTGTAGCAGAGTTTATTTAATTTTGCAACCAAATAAAGAAAAGTATAATTAAAATTAAATTATCATTATATTCTTATAAAATTAAGCAAAAATTATGACTAACGTTTTAAATCTTGAATCGATTACTGCTTTAAATCGAGAGCAATTTTATCAACTTTACCATACCTATTAATTGATATTCTTAGCGAATGAAAGTAACAAAAAAACTCCCATCTATAGAAAAAAAAAATAACTATAACCTTATTTTTATTATCATCATCTTATTAATATTATTAATCTTAAGCATAATAATTATTAGTAATATTTATGTCAATATTTTATGGTTTCAAGAAGTTAATTATCTAAAAACTTTTTATAATGCTTCTTTGACTAAATTATTTTTATGGATGACTACTTTTTGTATTTCTATATCTTTTTTATGGGGTAATTTAGTTATTGCAGAAAAACAAAAAAAACAACAGTTAAGTTTTATTACTACAGATAAACTTTCAATAAATAAACAATCTCCTCAATCTCCTGAATTAAAGTTAAAATACTTATTCCCCATTATTTTTAGTTTTTCTCTCCTTATCTGTATCAGTC
>NZ_VRZC01000146.1 GCF_016743215.1 Geminocystis sp. GBBB08 | reverse complement strand
TAAATAATGGTAAACGATCGATAATTTCAATGCCATAGCCTTTTAAACCGGCAATTTTGCGAGGATTATTAGTAATTAAGCGAATTTGATTAATGCCTAAATCATTTAACATTTGTGCGCCCATACCATAATCCCGTAAATCCGCAGGAAAACCTAATTTTTCATTAGCTTCTACGGTATCAAAACCTCTATCTTGTAAAGTGTAAGCCTTGAGTTTATTGACTAAACCGATACCTCGCCCTTCTTGACGTAAATACACCACTACTCCTAACCCAGCATTCTCAATCATCTTTAATGCCGCTTGTAACTGCATCCGACAATCGCAACGTAATGAGCCTAAAGCGTCACCAGTCAAGCATTCTGAGTGCATTCTCACCATAACAGGTTGCTGCCCAAATTTGTTAATATCCCCTTTAACAATGGCAAGATGCTCAGTTTTATCTAAGCTGTTACGATAAGCATATATTTGAAAATCACCGAATTGACTCGGAAAGTTACAAATTGTTTCTCGATAAACAAAACGATCATATTTTAGACGATAACTAATTAAATCGGCAATACTGATTAATTTTAAATTGTGTTGTTGCGCATATTTATAAAGTTCTGGAAGACGTGCCATACTACCATCAGCATTTTGAATTTCACAAATTACACCAGCAGGATATAACCCGGCTAAACGAGATAAATCTACTGCCGCTTCTGTGTGACCTGCACGTTTCAAGACTCCACCTTTTTTAGCTCGTAAAGGGAAAATATGGCCGGGTCTTGCTAAATCATCAGGTTGTGTGCTAGGGTTAATGGCAAATTGAATGGTTTTTGCTCGATCTTCCGCAGAAATACCAGTAGTTACACCTAAGTGTTTTGCGGCATCGATACTCACGGTAAAAGCAGTTTGGTTGCTATCAGTATTTTTCGTCACCATTAACGGCAAATCTAATTCGTCTAATCTTTCCCCCGTCATGGCAAGACAAATCAAACCTCTAGCTTCTACTGCCATAAAGTTAATCATATCAGGGGTTGCAAACTGAGCCGCACAAATTACATCTCCTTCATTTTCTCTATTTTCATCATCAACCACGACAACTGAGTGACCAGCTTTTATATCTGCTAAGGCTTCTTCAATGGAGTTAAATGGGATATTTTCGATGGACACAACTAACAACTTACTCTTGAATAATGATTCTTTGTTTAATTTTAGCTTACTTTCGTTATCAGTATCTGTTTTTAGGAATGAGGGTGACTAGGAGACTAGGTGATGAGGTGACTGGGTGATGAGGTGACTGGGTGACTTTTTGCTTTCTCATTCTAAATTCTAAATTCTAAATTCTAAATTCCTTGCCTGAGTAAATTTTCGATAAAATTAATTTTGGTAAAAAGCAAATCTTCTTTATAATTAAGTCAACTTAGGACAAAATTACAACACTTCTTATTGACGAAAAATGACTTTCACTAACAATATTTCTCTCTCCATGATTGTCAAAAATGAGGCACAAAATCTCCCTAATTGTCTTCATAGTGTCAAAAATTTAGTCCATGAGATGATAGTTATTGATACAGGCTCAACTGACAATACAAAAGAAATAGCTCTCAATATGGGGGCGAAAGTTTATGATTTTTCATGGCAAGATGATTTTGCCCAAGCAAGAAATTACGCCTTAGAATACGTCAACACCGAATGGGTTTTAGTGTTAGATGCTGATGAAGTCTTAAATCCATCAATTGTTACTTATATTCAACAAGCTGTTACCATAGAAAACCATCTCGTTATCAATTTAATTCGTCACGAAGTTGGCGCGCTTTCTTCTCCTTACTCCCAATTATCCCGTTTATTTCGGAAGCATCCTGACATTAAATTTTCTCGTCCTTATCACGCTTTAATTGATGATAGCGTTTTATCTTTACAAAAAAAAGAAGCTCATTGGCTAATTGTCGATTTACCAGAGATTGCTATTCAACATTATGGTTATCAACCGCAAATTAACGCAGAGGGTAATAAAGTTAAACGGGCAAAAAAGGCCATGGAGTCTTATTTAAGGGAAAATCCCAATGATGCTTATGTGTGCAGTAAATTGGGGGCTTTATACCTAGATTTAGGTGACACAAAAAAAGGTCTAAAATTACTTAAGACGGGCTTAAAATCGAATTTAGCCACCACTGCAATCTTATTTGAGTTACATTACCATCTTGGCAATGCTTTGGTTAAGGAAAAACAATGGGATAAGGCACTTAAACATTATCGTCAGGCGATCGCCCAACCGATATTAGATAGATTAAAATTAGGTGCTTATCATAACTTAGGTAGTTTATGTTATCAAGGAAAAGATTTTGACAACGCCATTAAACTATATCAAGAATGTTTAAAAATTGAGCCAAATTTTGCCTTAGCTTATTATAATTTAGGCTTAACTTATCGGGTGATGGGGCGTAATTTTAAAGCCATTGACGCATATCAAAACGCTATTAAACTTAATCCAGACTATCCTTGGGCGTATCAAAATTTAGGGGTTTTATTACTTAAACAGGGAGAATTAGAAGATAGTTTTAAAGCCTTCTCTAAAGCCTATTATTTACATAAACAACAGAATCCTAAAGTTGCAGAAGAATTAAAAGTAGAATTGTTAAATATGGGAATGGATATAAGTCATGAAGAATTTAGAATTTAGAATGAAGAAAATTTAGAATGAAGAAAATTTAGCCATTACTCATTGCCCATTATAGTAATTAACTCTCAGAATGTTGAAGTCCCCTCATTAGTAATACTTTTTGGACTAAAACTAGCCAACTTCGCTCTTCTGGGGTTATATTCTGACTCATAAGAGCGTTTTCAATCCATTCCCTATCTTCTTTTGTAATCATTGGAACAGATATATTACAAAGACGAGATAAATCCCAACGCCATAGTTTTAATTTGCGATCGCCACTACCCGTGATTAAGGTTTCACCGTCATCAGTGATTTTTAATGTAGTTATATTATCATGATGTCCTGTTAAAACGCCAACATTTTCCCCAGTAGAAATATTCCACAGTCTTATAGTGTTATCTGTGCTTCCGGTGGCTAATAATTGCCCATTACGACTAATATCTAAACAAAATATTGAACCTTGATGACCCGTTAAAGTATATTTTAATTTACGAGTAGATAATGACCAAATTTTAATAGTTTTATCTTCACTACCCGTTACTAAAGTTTGCCCATCGGGGGTTATTCCTAAACACCAAATTTTACCTTGATGATCATTTAAAGTAGCAATTTCTTGGACATCTGACAATGACCATAATTTAACGGTATAATCATGACTGGCTGTGGCTAAAATATAATTATCAGGAGTTATCGCTAAATCAGAAATAGCATCTTTGTGTCCACTTAAAGTACATTGATGCTCACCGCTAGGCAAGGAATAAACTCGGATACTATTATCTTTTTTGCCCCCAGCCGATATTAATAAACTATTGTCTTTGTTGATAACGACTTTTTCTACTTCCCGTTGATGCCCTTTTAAATGTTTATATAATCTTCTAGGGGGATATTGCCATAAACGCACTTCTTGATAACTAGCACTAGCGATCATTTTAGCATCATCAGTCATGGCTAATGACCACACCGAAGCCACATTTGCGGATAAGTTACCAATTAAATTACCATCAGGTAAACGCCATATAGAAATAGTTTTATCACGACTACCACTAGCTAAAGTTGTGCCATCTTTACTGAGGCAAATGCTGGTAACTCCTTTTAAATGCCCTTTTAAAGTGTTAACTAATTTCCCTTCATTTATATCCCAAAGGCGAATTATCTCATCCCCAACACTAATTAAAATTTTACTATCAGGAGTAACAGCGATGGTTTTTATACCTTGAGTATGCCCTTCTAAAGTATGAATACAACGAATTAATTTACCTTGGGGGGGAGTTTTGCTTTTGAGAGTTTTAACGATTTTACTAAACTCATTAAATTTTATTTTCTCTTGAGGATCTTGCCAACGATAATTTTCCAGTCGTTTAACAATGGTTTTGGCAAAAACTATAGGGATAAAGGTAACTAATAACCACATTGTTTCCCAATGTTTACCATTACCTAAAATGTTAAGAATAGTCTCCCATTGAGATAAATTTATTTCTGGTAACCTTCTACCTTCTTTTCCGCCTAAAACCATCCACACCCATTCTAAACGCTTATAAACTTTACCGTGATTATCGATACGATTTTTTAATTCTTCAGGGGCGTTATAATAAATTTCCTCTAATAATTGATATTCTGGATCAACTTTTTGGTATTGATCCCACAATTGTGTAAAATAACAAAACAATGCTGCTTGAGATGGTTCACTAGGAGTATAACGACAACGAGTCGCTACTTCTAAGGCAGTTTGATTATTTTCTTCACTGGCAAGGCGACACACTTCTTCCTGTAACTCTGGTGTTTTAAAACCTGAAGCCCATTCTTTAGCAGTTTGTTGAATAAAAGTATCTTCATCATCAAAAAAAGTTAATAAAGAAGCAACGATGGTATTGCCTTTTTCTTCAATAATTCCCTGCCAACCTAAATTTAAAGCAGTTAAAAGTCTTAATTTTAATGGTTTATCGGCTACCCAACCTTTTAACTTCAAGAATTTACCTAATTCTGAGTCTCTATTTTCACTCCATACTTGACACACCACATCAATTAATTCTTTTTCCTGCATTTTAATATTACGCAATGCACTTAAAATTAAATTTTGGAGGTTTTTATCCTGAGTAAAAGTAAAGGCTTTAGTTAATATTTCTATGGTTTGAGGATTTTTTTCTTGGATTAATTCTTTTGCCCCTTGTTGTCTGATGCGATCGCCAATTAACGGAGTTTCATTGTATAATTTTTCTTCCAATTTTTTGAGTTTCTCTATGTCCATGAAATTTAATCCCATTAGTTTCCTGAAACTGATTATAAGTTAAAATATGTTTTAAATTCAAAAGTATCAAAAAATATTAACAAAAAAATTGAAAAAATAAATGGCGTTAATTTTAATTGTTGATGATGCACTATTATCCAGAAGTATGGTCAAAAAAATTTTAAAAAGTCAAGGTCATATTACCATAGAAGCGAAAGATGGGGAAGAGGCTTTAAGGCAAATTAAAGAAAAGCAACCGGATTTTGTTTGTTTAGATATGTTATTGCCTAAAATAAATGGCATCGAAGTTTTGCAAAAGTTATATGATGAAAAATCCTCGATACCAGTGGTTATGATTACGGCTGATACCCAAGAAACCACGAGACAAAAATGCTTAGAATTAGGGGCTATTTCTGTGCTAAATAAACCAGTAAAAGCCGAACAATTAAACCAATTAATTATAAGTGCAATTAAATAAAATTTTCTAGCTAAATTTACCATTTAATTAAACCATGAATCTAACGGATAAACAAATAGATGCATTACAAGAAATAATCATTATTGGTGTAGGACAAGCGGCTGGAGTACTAAATGAAATGCTTAGTAGTCATATAACTTTGCAAATTCCTTTTATTAAAACTTTTAGCCCTGATTTAGTTAAGCAAGAATTAGGATTAAAATTAGGCAAAGGCAAACTTTCAGCCGTAGAATTAGAATTTTTTGGCTCAATTAATGGTAATGCGGAATTAGTTTTTCCTTCAGATAGTGCAGCGGAATTAGTTTCTATTCTAACCGATGAAGATATGGAATTTTCCGAATCAGATCTTGATGAGTTAAAAGTGGGGGCTTTAACGGAAATTGGTAATATTGTTATTAGTGGAGTAATGGGTGCAATTAGTAATCTTTTATCTCAAAATTTAGAATATTTTTTACCCTCTTATATCGAAGGTAATATAGAATCTCTAATTAAGAATAAAAATTTAGAAAAAGAATCTACTTTAGTGTTAGCACAAACTCGCTTTTTTATTGAAGAAACAAATATTCAAGGAGATATTATTCTGATTTTTCATTTAGGCAGTTTTCATAAAATATTAGAAGTCTTAGAAAGATTAGAGGAGGATTAAAATGACTGTTAATTCTGATGATGATCCTATCACACAATTACGATTTACTTTATTAGATTATCTACCCGTAGGTATCTGTGTTTTAAACCCTGAGATGAAAGTGGTTTTTTGGAATAGATGTATCGAAAATTGGACTAATATTCCTCGTAATCATATTTTAAATCAAAACATAGCAGACTTTTTTCCTCATTTGATTAAGCCTAAGTATTATAATCGCATTCAACAAACTTTAAAAGGTGGACCAGCAACAGTGTTTTCTTCTCAACTTCATAAACACTTAATTCCTTCCCCTTTACCAGATGGTAAACTTCGCATTCAACATACAATTGTTACTTCTATACCCCATTCCGAAGATAATCAATATGACGGCATTATCGTAATTCAAGACGTTACAGAAACCACGAATCTCATGAAACAACATAAAGAAATACGAGATTTGGCTTTAAAAGAAATTAGCTATAGAAAGAAAATTGAAGAGCGACTCTCTTTGACTTCAGAAAAGTTACAAAATCATAATTTAGAATTAACTCAACTTTATAAAATGAGTCAATTGCTTCAAAATTGTGAAAATTATGAAACGGCATATCCACTTATTCTTAACTCTGCAAAATTACTTTTTCATAATCTAGTGGGGGGCTTTTTTTTTACAGATAACAAAGGTAATATTATCAAAATTATTAAATGGGGAAATTTAGATTTAGATAAACAAGATATTCTTTGGCGAAATTATTTTTTGTATTGGCGAGAAAATCAACGGCTAATTAGAGAGAATAATTTTAGTCAATTACCCTATTTTTATTATTGTTTAAAAGCTAAAAAAAAAGAATTAGGAGTTATGTATTTAGTTAATACAAATGCTAATTATGTAAATGAAAGTCAACAAATATTTGCTATTAATTTTGCTGAACAAATAGCTTTAATTTTGGCTAATATTTCTATGCGTCAGAATTTATATGAAATGACTATTACCGATCCTTTAACAGGACTTTATAATAGACGTTATTTAGACGAAATTCTTGAAGCTGAAGTAAATTTTGCCTTCAAAAATAATCAAAAATTAAGTATAATAATGCTCGATATTGATTACTTTAAAAAATTTAATGATACTTTTGGTCATAAAGTTGGTGATTTTATTTTAACCACTATCAGCAATATTTTACGCAAAAATACTCGTAAATCTGATTTTGTTTGTCGTTATGGAGGGGAAGAATTAACTATAGTTTTACCAAATACTTCTTTATTAGAAGCAAAAAAAATAGCCGAAAAAATGAGAATAGCTATTAAAGAATTAACTTTAATTTATGACAATCAACCTTTACCTCCGATTACTGCCTCTTTTGGAGTAGCTAATTTTCCTGAAAATGGTTTAACTTCTCGACAAATTATTGTAGTTGCTGACAATGCTCTTTATAAAGCTAAAAAACAAGGGCGAGATTGTGTTATTATTGCCGATGAAGGTTTGCACAATTAGATAAGATAAATTAGGAATTGACAGACTAGAAGACTCTTAAGACTAGAAAAGTAAAAAAAATTAAATTATCAACTATTATCAATTATCAACTATTGTAAGGGCTTAACATATTAACCTCCTACTTTTACTATTCACCACTAAAATTTAGAATAAATAAATTAATAATTAAATAATTTTTATGATAGCTTCTTCCTCTGATATAAAAAGTCGTTTACATCCTCTGATTAATGAGTTAGCAGAAATTATCGTTACCACTTGGCGAGAAAATCTCTCTTTATCACCCTACGAATTACCAGAAGGTTTAGGCTATGTAGAAGGAAAATTAGAAGGTGAAAGATTAATTATTCAAAATTATTGTTATCAAAGTCGTGAATTTCGCAAAATGCACTTAGAATTGGCAAAAGTAGGTAATAATTTGGATATTCTTCACTGTGTTATGTTTCCTCATTCTGAATATCCTTTACCGATGTTTGGTTGTGATATTGTGGCAGGAAAAGTGGGAATTAGTGCGGCTATCGTTGATTTATCGCCCACTAATACTGAAAAAATCTTATCTGCGGATTATCAGCAACAGTTATCTAGTTTAGAGGAAGTCATTTTTACCGATAAGCGAGATTTACCTACTTGGGGAGATATTTTTTCTCCTTTTTGCCTATTTATTCGCCCCAATAATCATCAAGAAGAAAAGTTATTTTTAACAAGAGTTAAAGATTTTTTAACAATTCATTGCCTGATAGCTAACAAGTCTAAACCTCTTTCAGAAAGAGAAAAATTAATCTATTTTGAAGGGCAAAAAAATTACTGTTTACAGCAACAACAAAATGATAAAACCCGCCGAGTTTTAGAGAAGGCTTTTGGTGTTGAATGGGCTGAAAATTACATGACTTCTGTTTTATTTGATTTACCTTCTTTTAATTGATTAATAAGTAGGGGTTACTGAATTAATCAGGAAGCTATAAGAATCAAGAATTTAAACACACTACATCAATAAAAAAATGCAAAGTAATTGTATTTCAAGTTACTCTTAGGGAATTGTTAGATATTATGATAACCCAGTAACTAAAACTCCGATAATACTTATGAAGATATTTATAAATATTATTTAGGAGTAATTAGCCGTTACTTCTAACTCATATCTTGCACCTAGTTGAAAATTGGCTTGTGAGAGGGAGTAATGAGTATAAGAATTGGCATTAATCATCTATAGAATTGATTTGCTCACCTTTAACTATTAAGTATTAATGTAAGTCATGCAAGAAGATCTCAGTATTATGAAGATCAAAAATTAGTGAAGGCAAAATATATTAATTTTAATTAAGATGGAAGAAATATTGAAAAATTAAATCAACCCGTAAAACAATGACTAATTTACTTGAACAATTACGTCAATATACCATCGTAGTTGCCGATACTGGGGAAATTCAAGCTATCGAAAATTTTACCCCTAGGGATACCACTACTAACCCATCTCTTATCACGGCGGCAGCACAAATGCCCGAATATCAAAGCATTGTTGATGATACCTTAAAACAAACTAGGGAAGAATTAGGGGAAAAAGCTGATACAAATACGGTGGTAAAACTTGCCATTGATTGGTTAGCTGTTGCTTTTGGGAAACAAATATTAAATATAGTGCCGGGAAGAGTTTCCACAGAAGTTGATGCCCGTTTATCCTATGATACTGACGCTACAATAAATAAAGCCCGTTATTTAATTTCTCAATATCAAAAAGCAGGAATTGGAAAAGAGCGCATCTTAATCAAAATTGCTTCTACATGGGAAGGTATTAAAGCTGCTGAAATTTTGGAAAAAGAAGGTATCCACTGTAATTTAACTCTTTTATTCGGTTTTCATCAAGCCGTAGCCTGTGCCGAAGCAGGTGTTACTCTTATTTCTCCTTTCGTGGGTAGAATTTTAGACTGGTATAAAAAAACCACTGGTAAAGATTATATCGGAGCAGAAGATCCGGGAGTACAATCTGTTACTCAAATTTATAACTATTATAAAAAGTTTGGTTATAAAACTGAGGTTATGGGTGCAAGTTTTCGCAATATTAGCGAGATTTGTGAGTTGGCAGGTTGTGATTTATTGACTATTTCTCCCAAATTATTAGAACAATTAAGTAATACTGAGGGAGAGTTACCTCGCAAATTATGCCCAGAAATAGCCTCAACCCTTGATATAGAAAAAATAACCATTGATAAAGTTACTTTTGAAAAGATGCACCAAGAAGATAAAATGGCATCGGAAAAATTAGAAGAAGGTATTATCGGTTTTACTAAGGCGTTAGAAACCCTTGAGCAACTTTTAGCAATTCGTTTAAACAAACTTGATAATAATGAAACCTTGACTCATGTGATTGATGATATTTTTCATGTCTATGATTTAGATGGTGATGGTTTTATCTCTCGGGAAGAATGGGCTGGTGCTGATGCGGTTTTTGATGCTTTAGATATTAATCATGATGGTAAAATTACTCTTGAAGAAATGGCTTCGGGTTTAGGTGCTATTG
>NZ_VRZC01000145.1 GCF_016743215.1 Geminocystis sp. GBBB08 | reverse complement strand
AAGACTTTTTGCTCAGGTGTTGGGTAAATTCGGTAACGATACGCTTTTAACATTTAATTAACACTTTGACAACTCAGTTTTTATATTAACATACATTTTTAAGAATGGTAACAAAATTAAGAAATAGAAAGCCGTTCTTTAAGGACGGGGTTTTAAACCCGAAATTTTGATAAGTTAGTATGCTAAATTAGTAAAAAAAAGGGAAGAGCGAGGGGCGGATTTGAGAAGAAAGAAATATCAAATATTAAATTATCTTTTGGCGTTGGTAAAACAAGATATAAATTATGGAATCACTAAAAAAAACACTTAATCTGTAACTGTTAATAATATTCGACAACTGTTTTGAGTTATTTTTAATTACTTATATGTTTTCTCTTATAAATTCACCAACGCCTATCTTTTTTGATGTTCTGAATTGTATAAACTTTAAAGATTCAATATCCTATCAATTATTTAATAATAATTAAGTATACTATCTACTGAAGAACCATTTTATTTTTAGATTTAAGGCTTTGAAATTTCTTTATCGTTGGTGGCAAAAATACGGCATTCAATTAGTCTTAGGACTAGTTAGTATTCTTATTGCTTTACAAATTTATTATAGTAATGGGGCATTTATTTCCGAAACTTTATACCGGCTTTCTCCTTCTTGGTTATCTAATCCTCAAGTCGATCGCCAAGCTTTATATGAACAGCGTACCATTCAAGAGTTAACAAATAAAATAGTTGCTTTAGAGACTCAAAATCAAAATCTGAAAAAAATTGTTAAATACACAGAAAAATCCTCAGATCCTCTCATTCCTGCTAGAGTTATAGGTAGAAGCCCTGATGGTTGGTGGCAAGTAATTACTCTTGATATAGGAAGTAATAAAGGTATTACAACTAATAATGTAGTGATGAGTATCGGCGGTTTAGTTGGTAGAGTTACTGAAGTTAATAATAATACTAGCCGAGTTTTGTTGATCAGTGATTATAATAGTCGAGTGGGTGCAACTCTAACCCGAACAGGTTATCAAGGTTTTATTAAAGGGCAGGGTACACAAATTGGCTTAATGGAATTTTATGCGAAAGTTAATGATGTCAAAATTGGGGATGTTGTAACCACTTCTAATGTTAGTAGTATTTTTCCCCCTGATATTCCTATCGGAAAAATTACAGCTATTGATCTTAATAAAAGTCCTGCTCCTGAAGCACAACTAGAATTTACTGCTCCTATAGATTTTTTAGATTGGGTTGTAGTTGACTTAGCTGAAAAATCTCTTTTTTAAAAATACTAATATTTAGGCACAATTTTGATTATTTTCTATTTACTAAAAATTATGAAAAAAATACTATTATTTCTTTGTTTAATAATTACTTTAACTGGGTGTGTTCGTTATGATGTAGGAATTACATTTCCTCAAGCTAATAGTGGAACAATAATTCAACATATTAAATTAGGAGAACAATTAACCAGTTTTAGTGACGGAGAAGGTAATGCTTGGTTAAATAGTATTGAACGTCAAGCTCTAAAGTTACAAGGCAAAACAAAACGTCTTTCTAAGGAAGAATTAGTGGTAACAATTCCTTTTAATAATGCTCAAGAATTAGTAGATAAATTTAACCTATTTTTTGTACCTCAATTAAGCAAAAAATCTCAACAAAATCTTGCTAAAAATAACTCTAGTAATTTATTAGAATTAGAAGCAAAAATGTCAATTAAACAAAATAATTTAATTCTCCTAGTAAGAAATACTCTTAATTTCTATGCAGATTTACGTCCTTTAGGAGTAATTGCTAATGATGGTACAATTATTATTTCTTCCGGAGATTTAATTGATTTACAGATACAGTTTACTTTTCCTTGGGGTGCAAAATTATCTCAAGAAAATGAGTTTCCTAAAAAGGAAAAAATCACCAATAATCAATATAATCTTCAACTAGAAGCAGGACAAATTAATGCGATTACTGCTATTTTTTGGCTTCCTAATTATGTTGGGTTAGGTACAGTGGCGATCGCCTTATTTATTTTATTAGGCTATTATCTAAAATATAAAAAACTACCTTTAATAAGCTGAAAAAATAGTGATAGGGTGATTAGTCATCGGTGATTAGTTAGAGTTTGTTGAATTAATCGGAAGGTTATTAAAATCGATAGTTTTGACAGACTACATCTCTCAAAAAATCCGCAATTTTAAGCCATTTTAGTCAAAAATGGGGTAAGTAATATGTTTACAACTAACCAAAATTCAACAAGGAGCTTAAGCCCCTTGTCAAACGATTAAAACTTTTCACGAAATTCCTCGTTAACCTACTTCAAAAGCAACCCCTTCTAAAGTGAAATTAGAGGAGAAATTAGCTATAATGTTATTTTTTTCAGTTTCTCCGGCAAATAAATAAGTACCAGGATTAGTTAGGCTTTGAAAACGATAAATATCCTGTCCTTTATTAGCGTCTGCACCATAAACATAAAAAGCAACACCTTCATCAATAAAATTACGATTATTACTCAAAATACTTTGTCTTTCTTGCTCACCTGCATAAAGATAAGTACCCGGTTTAGCACTATTTTGAAAACGATACATAGCAATTAAATTATCAGCTGGTGCTTCGGCAACATGAAAAGCAAATCCTTCTTCTTTAAAATTGCTAAATTTAGTGCGAATATTTTGAGCTTCTTGTGTTCCAGTATAAAGATAAGTACCGGGTACATTTCGATTTTGAAAACGATAAATAGGGGCATTTAATAAAGAATCAGTGTTGTGTTCTGATGTATCATGAAGAACCACTGAAGCATCAGTAATATTTACAGTGGTGTTGGTAGTCGTATTAGCTCCTGTTACTGCGGTATTTGTGGTGTTAGTAGGAGTAGTGGTGGTGTTGGTAGTCGGATTAACTCCTGTTACTGCTGTATCAGTGGGAGTCGTGGGAGTCGTGGTGGTGTTGGTAGTCGGATTGACTCCTGTTACTGCTGTATTTGTAGTATTAGTAGGAGTAGTGGTGGTGTTGGTAGTCGGATTAACTCCTGTTACTGCTGTATTTGTGGTATTAGTAGGAGTGGTGGTGGTGGTAGTCGTACCGGCAACGAAAACTTCATAAGCACCAATATCAATTTTACCGTTACTGATACGTTCTGAACCTCTTTGATCCAAAGCTGGAGTATCAGGGAAAAATAAAGGATAGTTAACCATACTATTGTCTCCTGCATCGATAGCCGGACTACCTGGTAATAGGGCATGATTTGGAGTTGTACCGCCGTTATTTTGTAAAGGACCTATAAAAAGCTCTACTCTTCCAGTAGTTGCTCCACCGACAATATTCCCGTTATTAGCATCTAAAATTGAACCATTAGCATTCGTTACTAAATTATAGGCACTACGATTATCAAAAAAGCCGTCTAAGTCTGGGCTACCGGTATTATTACCCACGATCGTATTATATAAAATAGTATTTGCTGTCGTAGTTTCTGAGTAAATACCTGAACCAACTTGAGCGCTATTATTAACAATAGTAGAGTTAATAATTCTCGTAATTCCTCTTGATAAAATACCGCCTCCAACATCTCCAGGTCCATCTTGATTTGTCCCTGATGCACTCTTATTCCCTGATACTGTGGTATTCACCATAATTAAGGTTGCACCAGCCTCATTAAGAACACCACCACCACCACCTTCAATTACATCAGGGGCGGCAGCATCTGCTAAATTGTTAATAATAGCACTGTTACGAATAGTTAATGTTCCAGTATTGTAAATACCCCCTGCGTTATCTCCTGAATTATGTCCACTAACAATGGTTTTATTCAAAGTTAATGTTCCTTGGTTATTAATACCTCCTCCTTGAAGGGTAGTTTTACTATCAGCAATAACACTATTAATGAAAGTAGCAGTAGTTCCTGAATCAATATTAATAGCACCACCGTTAATTGTTCCCCCAGTAAATACGGCATCAACATTATCTTCTGTAATAGTTCCATTTTTGATCGTTACATTTTGAATGACTAAGTTCCCATTGGTTGATTTTCCTGAACGGGTGGAAGATATGACATCAAAAACTCGATCGCCTATGGTAGGAGTAGGAGTGGGAGGATTTTCAGGGAAAGGATCATTAGGATCAACTACCACTGGAAGAGGTTGTGTTAAAGTTCCGGCATTAATAATGGTAGTGGCAGGATCTACACCGATAATAGTAACATTTCCCGTAATGTCTAAATCTCCTGTGGATAAACGACTACGAAATAAAGTAGCTTGGTCAACAGTATTATTCTCTGCATCACTAATAGGGGGGATTAGGACATTTTTGATCGTTAAATCATAGGTACCCGCAGGTAAATTAATAATATATTCGTTACTGGGATTATTATTAGCGATGAGACTAGCATCTCTTAAAGATAAACCTTGAAAACTACTACCGTCATTTTGATCTTGAGTAGTTGTTACGTTTAAAGTGATAGTAGCCATAATTTTGTTATTTTTTACTATAAATTTTCTATCTTAATTAATTGTAACCTGTTAATTTTAGAAATCAACAATTTTTTTTCAGGAGATAAAAGTTAAAATTGTTTGTTGAGTTATAAATCCTTTGATAGCAACTACCAAAGTTATAGAGTAGGACTTGATGGGGATGAATACCTAGCTAGACCGTTCGTTGTTACTAAATCTTGATTTAAAAAAGGGACTTCAATTTTTCAGTTATACCTGATAATGATTGTTAGGCTATAGATAAAGATTTATAAATAATCCTAAAAATAAGTTAATTTTTGTTAAGTTAAAATATCAGTAAAAACACTTAATTTAATTAACTTTAAATACCTACTTCAAAAGCAACTCCTTCTAATCGGAAATTATTAAAATTGGCAAGGATATTATTTTTTTCTGCTTCTCCCACAAAGAGATAAGTACCTGGATTACTTGAATTTTGAAAACGATAAATATTCTGTCCTTTATTAGCGTCTGCACCATAAACATAAAAAGCAATACCCTCATCACGAAAATTTTGATTATTAGTTAATATACTTTTTCTTTCTTGTTCCCCAGTATAAAGATAAGTACCGGGTTGTGCTGTATTTTGGAAACGATATATAGGAATTAATCCATCTTGGGGGATAACTCCGACTTTAAAAGCAACGCCCTCCTCCACAAAATTAGGGAAAGTCGATCGAATACTTTGAGCTTCTTGTATACCAGCATAAAGATAAGTACCGGGTACATTTCGATTTTGAAAACGGTAAATGGAAGTATTTAATAAAGAATCTCCATCATTAAGAACAGCGATGGCATTTCCACCATTATTAAAACCCGATTCTACACTACCAATATCAACTGTACCGTTATTAATACGAGGATTGCCAAATTGATCTACTGGTTCAGTTCCAAAGAATGTCCGTAATTGAGCAATACCATTAGTTCCAGCGTTAATAGCAGGGCTATCATTTAACGGTTGATAAGCAATGATGTTACCTTGAGAATCTTGAATCCCCCCTAACTTAGGATTAAGAGAATTCCCGACACTACCAACAATATTATTGTTAATACCATCAAAAATTCCATTAACACTACTAGCACCTATTAAATTGTATGAACTACTGGTATTAAAAAATCCAGTAATGTCCGTAGGTGAAGGTGGATTGGTTATTTGTGTGTTAATAGTTCCAATGATTCTATTTTCAAAACGAACCACATCGTTATAGTTAAAAACTCGATTATTTTGACTTGAATCTCGCACAAAACTAGCTTGACTTTTATTATTATCATTTAACCCTAGGGCATTATTAAAAGTTCGGAAAGTAAATATATCTTTTTTATCGGCGATGAATATATTTTGATTAAATTCAGTGCTAGGGTTGATAGTAGAATCAGAAAGTACTAATACCAGTTTTCCTTGATCATCAAATTGAAAATCAGTATTAAGAAAAACTAAATTATTATTGTCCAATGGATTGCGATAAGCGAAACCAAAATTTTGATCAACATTTTCCACTAAGTTATTATCTTCACTAGAAAAACCATTGGCTTGAGAAAAGAAATTATCTAAATCTGTTCCAAAATATCGATTAAAAACGTATTTTATATCAGCATTTTGATCAAAAATGAGATTTTCAAGATTTATTTTGGTGGTTATATCAAATCCTTCTGATGGCTGAGGAGAAAAAGGATCAGCACTTTTATAAAGCACACGAAGGGTATAATAAGCATCTCGAAAAGGAGTAATATTTTCTGGAGGTTGAATTAAAATATTATTTCCGTCCACTACATCCCAAACAAATTGTTCGATAAAATTATTAGTAGATTGACTGGTAAAATTAAATCGTGGAAAAGGTTGTCTAATAGTTTGACTAAATTCTGTTTGAACTTTATTGTCTGCAACTATTGTATTATTTATCGAAATACTTGATCCTGTTCCTTCAGAATAAATTCCGCCCCCCTGTTGAGCAAAATTGTTAGTAATTGTCGAATTAACAATATTAGCATTACTTCTATTAAGTACTCCTCCTCCATTCGTCAGTCCTAGGGTAAAATTAGATCGATTTGTTGTCGAGCCAGAAGCTACACTATTCCCCGCAATAGTACTATTGACGATAGTTAAATTCCCTATGGCATTGTCTTCTATTCCGTTGACAATTCCTCCTCCCTCCGCTTGTAATGCATTAACAATTGTATCTCCAACAAAATCATTAAAGTTTTTAACAGCATTATTCGTAATTGTACTACGATTGATATTCATTGTCCCAGTGTTAACAATTCCCCCACCAGATCTATTTAAGTAAAATAAAGAGGATGAGTAATAGTTAACTTCTTTGACTTCATTACTTTTGATCATGGAATCATTTATGGTTAAAGTGCCATTATTATTAATTCCACCACCGATTAATTCACTAATATTATTCGTAATAATACTGTTATTGATTGTTGCTGTCCCTCCAGCTTCAATATTAATACCTGATCCATAAGGTACTGTATCAATATTTCCTCTTAATGTATCTCTTATTAAAAGTCCATCCCGAACGGTGACATTTTCAAGGGTAAGATTTGCACCCGAAGCCACATCAAATATTCGATCGCCAATAGTCAAAACATCATAGAATGAATTGCTACTTTCTTCACTGAAAAAACGATATTCTGATTGTAAACCAGCACCACTGATAATAGTGTTATGGGGATCTTCAGCTCTAATAGTAATTTTGCCAAAAATATCTAAATCACCAGTAGTTTTGCGAGTTTCTTTTAAAGTATCTAAATTGGTAGTAAAGTCTCTGTCTATAGTGTTTTGAATCGTTAAGTTATAAGTACCAGCAGGTACATTAATAATATATTCTTTAGAAGGATTAGCATTAGCTTGTAAAATCGCATCTCTTAGGGAAAGTCCATTAGTTTGGCTACCATCGTTTTGATCTTCGGTGGTATTTACGTTTAATACTATTTGGCGAGAAAAATCAAATGTTGTCATGGTTTTTACCTCTTGTGATCAATAAATTAACTAAAAATATTTTAAGCTACTTCAAAAGCAACCCCTTCTAAGCGGAAATTAGAGAAATTAGCAAGAATATTATTTTTTTCAGCTTCTCCTACAAATAGATATGTACCTGGTTGATTTAAGTTTTGGAAACGATAAATATCTTGCCCTTTGTTAGCATCAGCACCATAAACATAAAAAGCGATACCTTCTTCCTTAAAATTAGAAAAATTTTGTTTAATACTTTGTCTTTCTTGTTCTCCTACATAAAGATAAGTTCCTACTTTCTCTTGATTTTGAAAGCGATAAATCGGAACTAAATCATCTCCTGAAGTAACACCAACTCGAAAAGCTACCCCTTCTTCTTGATAGTTACTAAAGTTAGCTCGAATATTTTGAGCTTCTGATTCACCGACAAATAAATAAGTACCACTAACACTATTATTGCGAAAACGATAAATAGGAGTATTTAATTGTGACGAAAAGTTATTACTATTAACCCCTGAATTTTGACTAAATTCATAACTGCCTATATCTACTATTCCATCAATGATTCTAGGGGCTCCTCTTTGATCTTCGCTACCATAATAGTTAAATAAATCTCGAATTTGACTATTGGCATTATTCCCTGTATTAATAGCAGGACTTCCTTCAAGTAATGGATGAACTAACTCAGCAGACGCATTATCGATAGTAGTAAATGTTGGAGGTAAATCCCCAATAAGAGGATCAAATGGACTTTCTAAACTACCGACACGATTATTATTAAAACCGTCAATAAAAGTGCCTCTTTCCGATGTGCCGATAATATTATAAGAACTGAGATTATTAAATATTCCTCCCACATCTGCACTGTTGATATTTGTAGCAACGATACTATTACGAAGAATTGTATTAACTGAAGTAGTTGTATCTGTACTACCTGAAAAAATACCTGCACCTCTTGAACCGCTATTATTAGCGATCGTCGTATTAATAATAGTCGTTTGATTTCCTTGAGTCCAAATACCACCCCCGATGATACTGGCATTACCTGAAATAGTACTATTAATAATAGTCATCTCTCCACTTTCGTTAAAAATACCACCACCACCGAGGGAAGTATTATTACTCGTAGAGTTAAAAGCAACAGTACTTCTATTGAGAGTAAGAGTGCCATTCGCACCGTTATAAATTCCCCCTCCACTGCCGATGGAAGAATTAACTAAAACTACAGAATTATTAATTTGTAATGTACCCTTATTGGCAATACCACCACCTTTACCGTTAGTGCTATTTTGAGCAATAATAACATTCTCTAAAGTTCCTTGTCCTGTCGTTTCAATACTAATAGCACCACCGTCAACGGTAATAACTTCCGCATTCCCATTGATAATTGAATTTTGTGTACCTACATTAGCATCTTGAAGAGTAATATTTGCTAGATTTAGATTTCCCGAAACGGTAAAAATGCGATCGCCTAAAAAACCAGCAGTAATATAAGTGTTACTAGCACTAGTTCCAAAAATACTAATGTTACTTGTAATATCTAAAGAACCGTCTTCCGTGAGAGTCAGGTTATAAGTTCCTGAAGGTACATTAATAGTATATTGTCTTCTGAGATCTGCATTGGCTTGAATAATAGCATCTCTGAGAGATAAACCATTAACTTCACTACCATCGTTTTGATCTTCAAAGGTATTAACAGTTAAAAAAACTTGAGTAGAAAGGGTATTTTGATTCATCAGTTTTATAAATGGTTATGAAAAATCACTATTTAATATAATCTATTACCTAAGTAATATCAATAGGCTATTTATAATAATTCTTTTAATTTAAACTAATTCTAACAAAAAACCTTAATTTCCTTGATTAATTACTACATTTTCAAGATAAAAAATAAAAAAGCCCTCCTCAGTTTGAGAAAGGCTTATCTTGATTGAGTTTTTCAACCTGTTAACCTAAAGCATTAGCACCTGATACTACTTCAAGAATTTGTTGAGTAATAGATGCTTGACGAGCTTTGTTATAAGATAAAGTCAAAGTTTTCATCAATTCCTTCGCATTTTCACTAGCGTTACTCATGGCAGGCATCCGTGCCGCTAATTCACTAGCTGCTGATTCCTGTAAAGCTCTTAATAATTGGTTATTAATGTATAATGGTAGTAACGAATCGAGAATTTGTACAGGATCTTGTTCAAAAATCATTTCTCGGGGTAAAGTTTGTGCCGTATTTGCTACGGTTTCTCTTTCTACCTGAAAATCTCCCCCTCGCACGGTTAAACGGAAAATTTCATCATCATGAACTTCCAAACCTTGAGGAGTTAAGGGTAACAGAGTTTGAATAACAGGTTTAGAACTAATTAAAGAGACAAAACGAGTGTAAATTAATTCTACTCGGTCAATTGTTTTAGAGAAGAATAAAGATAATAACTCGTCTGCCATTGCCCCTGATTCGTTTGCCGTTGGAATTTGCTCTAAACCGAAGTATTGTTGAGCGATGGATTCATTTCTACGTTTGAAATATTGACCAGCTTTGCTACCAATAGTTACATAGGACAAGTTAATTCCTTGAGCTTTA
>NZ_VRZC01000144.1 GCF_016743215.1 Geminocystis sp. GBBB08 | reverse complement strand
ATGGTACAGGATTTAACTGAGAAAGATTATGTTATTGTTTATGATGGGAAAAGTAGCCTTAATGTTATGAGAATGTTTGGTATTTAAGTAATAAGTAATAAGTTGATCGGTATTTTATTGAATATCTTTGAATATA
This sequence comes from Geminocystis sp. GBBB08, assembly GCF_016743215.1. Classification (GTDB taxonomy): domain Bacteria; phylum Cyanobacteriota; class Cyanobacteriia; order Cyanobacteriales; family Cyanobacteriaceae; genus Geminocystis. Next base: position 9,864 of record NZ_VRZC01000144.1, on the reverse strand, counting down.
TCTAATATCCATTCCTTATTTTCTATTACTTAACCATCATGATTCCTCGCCAATTAAACCTTCAAAATTTTCTTAGTTATCGTCAAGCAAAATTAGATTTTACAGGATTACATACCGCTTGTATTTGCGGTGCAAATGGTTCGGGAAAATCATCTCTATTAGAAGCAATTACTTGGACAATTTGGGGAAAAACTCGCACAGCTACAGAGGATGATGTTATTCATTTAGGAGAAAAAAATACAAGGGTAGATTTTGAGTTTATTTATAAGGAAGAATTTTATCGAATAATTCGTACTCGTCAAAGAAAAGGAAGTGGCACTTTAGATTTTCAAATAATTAATAATAATCGTTATAAATCTCTTTCAGGTAAAAATGTTAGTGAAACTCAAAAAGAAATTATTAAATGCCTAAAAATTGATTATGATACTTTCCTTAACTCTGCTTATTTAAGACAAGGTAGGGCTGATGAATTTATGTTAAGAAAACCTGCGGAAAGAAAGAAAATTCTGGCGGATTTATTAAAGTTAGATCAATATGAAATATTAGCAGAAGAATCTAAAGATTTAGCTAAACAATATAAAGTTCGTATTGAGGATATAAGTCAACAATTAGAAGATATTGAGAATAAGTTAGAGGGAAAAGAAGCCATAAAATTAGATTTGGATAATACTAAGAAAGATTTAAAATATTTTCAAGATTTGGAAGCAGAAAAACTAACAAAGTTAGAAACTATTAAGAGTTTGCATAATCAACGAGAAACATGGGAAAAAAGATTAATTTGGCAAGGGCATCAATTAGATAATATATTAAGAACAATTCAGCAGTTAGAAATAGAAAAAGTTAACCTTGAAACTGAGATTAATAAGTTAGCTATTATTTTAGATAAAGAGGAAAATATTGTATATAATTATGAGCAATTACAGAATTTAAAAGAAGAAGATAAAGAATTAAGTCAAAAATTTGCTACTTATCAACAATTATTAGAGACAAAGCAAAAGTTAGTACAACAATTAAGGGAAGAAAGTAATAACTTAATCTTAGGTATTCAACGAGAAAAAACTAATCTTGAAAATTTACTCAAACAGGAAACAGAATTAGAAAAAACTGTTAGTAAAAGTCATGAGTTAACCTCTGATTTAGAAAAACTAAATTTATTGCGTCAACGGTTAAAAGAATTAGACGAAATTCAACTACAAATTACTCCTTACTTACAGCAACAACAAACTATTAAAACTGAGTTAGAAAGGGAGAAAGCAAGGTTACAGGTAAAATTAGAGCAGTTACAAGAAAAGGAATTAGCTATACAAGAAACACTAGCACAAGTGCCGATTAAGAGGCAACAATTTTTTAGTTTAGAAAAACAGCTAGAAATAATAGAAAATAATAAAAACTATCAAAAGAGAATTCAAGAAAAAGGAGAGGAAAAAAAAGGCTTCATTCAACGATATATAGATAAACAAGAAAATTTAGCAAAACAAATTGTCAAGTTACATAATAAGTTAGAAATGTTGAATCAAGAGAATGCTATTTGCCCTTTATGTGAAAGAGAATTAGACGAAAATCACTTACGTCATGTTATCACTAAAACCGAAGAAGAAGAAAAACAAATAAAATCAGAATCATGGCGTTATGAAATAGAAAAAGTTAATTGTGAAAGAGAATTAGAAAAGTTAAGAATTGAGTATAGAAAATTAAATGAAGAATTAGCTAATGAAAATAGTTTAAAACAAGATTATGCTAAACTTGAAAATCAATTATATTTAACGGAAGATATTTATAATCAACAGGAAGAAATTCAACAACAAAAAGCTGAATTAATGACGTTGTTGGATAGTGAAAATTATGCTCAATCCTTACAGTCAGAGTTAGCTAATATTGAGCAAAAAATATTACAGTTAAATTATAATGAAAAAGATCATGCGTTATTAAGACAAGAAGAATCTAGCTTAAGAAAGGTGGAATTTCAACAGTTAAAAATCAAAGATGCCCAAAAAGAATTAAATAAATTATTAAAAAGAAAACCAGAGTTAGAATCAAAAATTCAGCAGTTAGAAATCGAATTAAAAACCTTAACCGAAAACTCTCAGATTCAGTTAGCAATTAATAAGATTGAAAGTGAAATTAAAATCGTTAACTATGATAGCAATTATCATAATAATGTAAGGCAAAATTTACGCGATTTACAAGATTGGCAAACTCAATATTTAGAGTTACAACAAGCTAAAAAACAATATCCTCAATTAACTAAAAAATGTCATCAATTAATTACTAATATCGAAAATTATCAACAGGAAAAAATTATAGGCGAAGAAGAATTAAATACTATCAATCAACAATTATCCTCCCTTACGGATTATACTGCTGAATTAAATAATTTAACGAATGAATGTTCACAATATCGAAACAATATTAATAATTTATTGACAAAGAAAGGTGGATTAGAACAATACTTAACTAATATAAAAGATCGAGAAAATGAAAGAAAAAAATTAGAAGAGACATTGCAAGAAACCCAGAAAAACTATCGTATTTATCAAGAATTAAGTATCGCTTTTGGCAAAAACGGTATTCAGTCTTTAATGATTGAAAATATTTTACCTGAACTAGAAACAGAAGCAAATAATATTTTATCTCGTTTAACTAACAGTCAATTACACGTCCAATTTTTAACCCAAAAACCTAAATCTAGTCGTAGTAAATCCTCTTCTTCTCAATTTAAAGATACTTTAGAGATTATAATTTCTGACACTCAAGGTACAAGATCCTATGAAACCTATTCTGGCGGTGAAGCATTCCGCATTAATTTTGCTATCCGTTTAGCTTTATCTCGAATTTTAGCCCAAAGATCCGGCACTGCGCTACAATTACTCATCATCGATGAAGGTTTTGGTACTCAAGATTCAGAAGGTTGCGATCGCCTAATTGCTGCGTTAAATGCTATTGCGGAAGATTTTGCCTGTATATTAACCGTGACTCATATGCCACAATTTAAAGAGGCATTTCAGACGAGAATATAAGTTTATAAGACGGAAACAGGCCCAAAAATCCAACTTTCCACCTAAAACTCAACTTAACTGTATTTTTTTACCGTCAATAAAGTTTTTTAAAGGTTTAAATTTTTTTAATTTATTTACCAAACGATTTAAAACAACGGAAAAAATAATTGCTGTAAAAATTAATAATAGTAATTGACGTAATTGCCAGAGAATGTAAAGAGAAATTAAAAAACATAAAAAACCGACTGATTGACCAAAATTCATATTTACTAAGGAATTAAATATAGATTATTTTGAGATCTGACAATAGATAATAGTATCAATAAAATAATTTAAAAAATTTTAAAAAAATTTACCTAGATTTTGACTCGTTCTTGCTTGATTAATGGTAAATTTTAACTTAAATGGATTATCAATAATGAATTACTGACATGAATCAAGATAACTTTAACTCTTTCGTTTCTTCTATAGCTTTAAGTTTACTTAGCCCAACGGTGATTATTAGTAAAATAGTAGAATCTGAATTAATACAAATATTGGAGGATATAGGTAAAGCTAGTGAGGAGATTTTTCGAGGTGAAAGATTACCTATTCTCAATTATCAACACCAAATCAAAAATGATGATGTTATCTGAAGTTAAACGAAGTATATAAGTTCAATTCCTTGAGTCGAAACCTAGCAATGGGAACATTATTCCTTTGGGTTTGTTCTCATTCCTAATTCTTTATTTCTAATTCCTAATTCTTAAGATCGTTCTTCTATGGGAATATACTGTTGATTATGTTTTCCGATATATACTTGAGTTGGTCGGAATATACGGTTAACAGTTAATTGTTCTTTCCAATGAGCTAACCAACCAGCTACACGAGAAATGGCAAACATAGGGGTAAATAAGTCCGTTTTGATGCCTAATTTGCGATAAACCAATCCAGAGTAAAAATCGACATTCGCATAAATTCCTTTAGCACCTAATTTTTCAGCGACAACTTTTTCGACTTCTAACGCAATATCATAGTAATCATCATGACCTGTTAATTCAAATAATCGCTCGGCTAACTGTTGTAATATCTTCGCCCTAGGATCTTTTACTTTATAAACTCGATGACCAAAACCCATGATTTTCTCTTTATTTTCGATACATTTTTCAATGTAAGGACGGACATTTTCAATACGCCCAATTTCTTCTAACATAGTTAAAACTTCTTCATTCGCTCCTCCATGTAAAGGACCGGCTAAAGTCCCGACAGCCGAAGCGACTACGGCATAAGGATCTGTTAAGGTTGATGCTGTCACCATGGCGGAAAAGGTAGAGGCATTCATGGTATGTTCAGCATGAAGCATTAAACAAACATCAAAGATTCTCGCTTCTAAAGGTTCGGGTTCTTTTTCTGTGAGCATATAAAGAAAATTAGCGGAATAGTTTAAGTAATCGTTGGGTTTAACAGGATCATTCCCATCACGCATTTGTGCAAAAGCCGCTACCATTGTGGGAATTTTCGCTAATAAACGTATTACTGCATCTCTAATATATTCTTCTTTTGCTAAGGCACGACGAGAATAAAATAAACCTAAAGCGGCTGCGGAAGTTTGTAAAGCATCCATAGGATGTCCACTTTCAGGAAAACATTTCATCATGTCCCGAATATGATATTTAATGCGTCGGTGATTGTTAATATCTTCCTGAAAAATGCTTAATTCTTCTTTGGTAGGTAATTTACCCCAAATTAATAGGTAAGCGGTTTCGAGAAAAGTGCTTTTTTGAGCTAATTCTTCGATATTAATGCCTCTATATTCTAAAATACCTTCTTTACCATCAACAAAACTGATACTAGATTGAGCGACGGGAATTCCCTCTAAACCGGGTTGATATTCACAGGTGGTCATATTTATTCCTCTACAATAAAATTTAAAATAATAGTGAAATTAAGTCATTAGGTATCAAACAAAAGTCATAGAAGATACTAAACCATTAACTGATAATCTAAGAATTATCTAAGTAGTAATCCATTTAGGACCGGCTAATAAAAATAATTCACTTCTACCGATGGGATTAGATAAATCCAATAATTCCAAACCAATAATACCAGCTTTTTTGAGGATTAATTTTCCGTGAATTTGTCCCCAAATCATTAATTCTGCCCAATTAGTGAGATCTGGTTGATGACCGACTAAAGCAATACTACTCTCTTGTTTATAATCTGAATTTTGTAACCAACTAATCCACTCTAATATATTTCCGTCAGGTATTAAGGTAGAATGTTCAATAATGTGAGAAGTTAATTTTGCTTGTTGCAGAATGATAGCAGTTTCTTTGGCTCTAATATAAGGACTAGTAACAATTACATCAAATTTTATCTCTAGACTGGCTAATTTTTGAGCAACTTTCTGGGTTTTAGTAATTCCTCTACTGGTCAAAATTCTTTGAGAATCATTCTGTTCAATATTCCTCGATTCGGCGATACCATGACGGATTAAATATATTTTCATCTTATAATTTCTTGACAAGTCATGTTTTTAAAATTTTTTGATTATTAAAGCTAATTGTCAACTGTACATCGTCAACTGTCAACTGTTAACTAGCAATTGTTAATTATGAATAATTAATAATTAGAAACAGACAATCTTGATCAATAATGTAATTACTGGTCAAAGTGTTCAATTAATATAAAAAAATGACAACAGATATAATTCCAATACTTGAATCTTTTCGTGAATTTGTTAGTACTCATGATTATAAAAACAATCCAATTTTAAGTATTTATGTAAATATTGATTCTACAAATCCCGATAATAGGAGAGAACAACCAGCGTGGCAAATTGAGTTAAAAAACGAATTAAAACGAATTGAGTCACAATTAGATCCTCAAGAAATCAAGCGTTGGGATAATCAGAAAATTTGGTCAGATACTGAACAAAAGATTTTCAATTATTTACAAACTCAAAAACCAACGGGAAAATCTGTAGTTTTATTCACTGATTTTAATGACATCATCGGCGTTGATTTACCTATATCTTTCAAAACTTCTATTTACTACGGGTTACCACAAATTAAGCATCTTTTATTTGCTCTTGATCAGTATAAAGAGTATTCAGGAATTCTTTTGTCTGGATCTGAAGCTAGAATTGTTGAAGTATTTTTAACTAGATCGAGTAATGAAATAAAAATAGAAACAGAACACGAATTATCTCGCAGATTTGGACGTAAATCTCAAACTTTGGCAAACGATCGCCGTGATCAAGAATTTGAACTTCGTTTTATCAGAGAAATAGCTACTGAAATCAATGAATATTTTATTGATCATTTAGAAGATTCCCGTATTATTTTTGGCGGTAATTTACAACAAGCGGCAAAAGTCAACAATGCTCTAAATCGGGCTGTCAAAAATTTAGTAGTTGCCATTGAACCCATAGATTTTAAACTTACTGATAGCGAAGTTGCTGAGATTATTCGTCCGATCGCCTATGCTTATGAACAGGATCATGATGTTACAGTAGTAGAAAATTTACTATATCACTTTAACAAAAATGGTACTGCGGTAATTGAAAAACAAGGGGTTGAAAAAGCCTTAAGTGAGGCTAGAGTTAAAACCCTCGTACTTCCTTATCCTGTTGATACCGAAGAATTTGATGCTCTGATTGTTGATGTTATTTTATCCGGTGCAAAAATTGAATTTGTCTATGGTGAAGGAGCGGAAAAATTAAAACAGTATGGTGGGATTGGTGCCGTACTTTACTATTCTACAAGATAGTATATAAGTAATGGGTTGAACAATCTTCAACTCTTACAAATTCTTCATTCTTGATTCTTCATTTTTAAACCGACTACTTTACCTATAATGGCGATCGCCGGAGCAGAAAATCCAGTTGTTTCAACTTGATCCAGAATATCTCCTAAAGTACCGTATAATTCTTCTTGTGCTGGTGTTGTCCCCCAACGAATCAAGGCGATTTGAGTTTTTTCGTCTAAACCCCCTTCTTTCAATTCAGGGATAATATGGCTTAAATTATGAATGCCCATATAAATAACGATGGTTTCTGAACCAAGGGCGATAGCTTTCCAGTTAACATCTGGGCGATATTTCCCAGCAGATTCATGACCAGTGACAAAAGTAACCGATGAGCTATAACCCCGATGAGTAACAGGAATATTGGCATAAGCCGGGGCAGCGATACCGGCGGTAATACCGGGTATAACTTCTACGGGAATCCCCTCCGCCATTAAATCTGTCATTTCTTCTCCACCTCTACCAAAGACAAAAGGATCACCTCCTTTCAAGCGTACGACTATAGCGTGTTCTTTTGCCTTCTGAATTAATAATTGAGTTGTTTCTAGTTGTAGCAAAGAGTGATTACCTCTTCTTTTTCCGGCATTGATTTTTTCAGCATAGGGATTGATCATTCCTAAAATTTCCTTACTGACCAAAGCGTCATAAATCACTACTTCGGCCAATTCTAACAGGGTTTTACCTTTGATGGTTAATAATCCTGGATCACCAGGTCCAGCACCGAGAAGATAAACTTTACCAACTTTTTGAGACTCATTTATGATCATTTCACTACCTGAATTCAATCTATTTTATTCCTCTTGACAGATGAGAGACTATTTTAAAAAATTTTTTACTTGGAGTCTGTGACTAATTACTCATTATTCATCAATAATTGTCTGCGATATTCTGAAGCTTGTTGAGTATATCCACCTTTTTCATAGTATTTAATCGCCGTTTCCAAATCGTCCATTTTGAGACAAACTAAAGCGGCTTTTTCCCATTTTTCGAGATATTGCCACAATTGTGCCGCTTCTTCCCATTTTTCGAGATATTCGCAAACCGTAGCTAAATTTTGCCAATTAGACAGTTTTCGCCAACATTCTTCTGCTTTTTCCCAATCTTGACATTTTTCAGAACAAATAGCGGCTTTTTCGATTTCGTTAATTAATAACCATGCTTTAGCGGCTTCTTGCCATTTTTGTTGATATTCACAAACGATGGCTAATTTTTCCCATTTCCATAGTTTTCGCCAACATTCTTCTGCACTACTCCAATTTTCAGCTTTTTCATAGCAAAAGGCTGCTTTTTCGTTATTATTTGCCCTTAAATAAGCCGATGCCGCTTCTTGCCATTTTTCGAGTTTTTCACAAGCATAACCAAATCTTTCCCAATTTCCTGATTGTTGCCAATATTTCGCTGCTTTTTGCCAATCTTGACAATTTTCGTAGCAAAGGGCTGCTTTTTCTAGTTGATTCACCTGTAACCAATCAAATGCTGCTTTTTGCCATGGCCCTTGTTTTTTACAAGCATTTTCAACTCTTTCCCAATTTTCTAGTTTTTGCCAACAATCTTCGGCTTGTGGCCAATATTTTCCTTTTTCATAACAAAGTGCGGCTTTTTCTATTTCTCCTTGATTTTGCCAACAATTACCGGCTTTTTCCCATGTTTCTAGTTTTTCCCAAATATCAGCGGCTTCTCGCCATTTTTCTTGTTTTTCTAAAATATGAGCAATATGATCGTTTTTGTGTAACTGTCGCCAACATTTTTCAGCTAATTGCCAAGATTCTCCTCCTTCATAACATAAAGCGGCTTTTTCTAATTCATTAATCTTTTCCCATGCTAATCCTGCTTTTTGCCATTCTCCCAAATTTTCCCAACTTTCGGCTGCTTCCTGCCATTTTCCTTGTTTTTCACAGGTTAAAATAATCCTTGTCCAATTTTTGGCTTCTAACCAACATTTTTCAGCTTTTTCCCATTCTTGACATTGTTCATAACATAATGCTTCTAATTCATGGGGATTGGTGTTACTCCATGCGGTAGCAGCTTCTTGCCATTTATGTTGTTGCTGTAATGCTATTGCTACAAAACCCCAATAACCCAATTCTCGCCACAAATTTTCAGCATTTTGCCATTGATTAGCCTTTTGATAACAGAAAGCAGCTTTTTCCGTTTCAGCGATTTTGAGCCAATTTTGAGCAGCTAAATCCCAATTTTCTTCAGATTCATAGGATAACGCTAATTCTTGCCAATTTCCTAATTCTTCCCAGCATTTTTGAGCCGAAGCCCATTTTTGAGCCTTTTGCCAACACAGAGCGGCTTTTCCCACCTCTCCCTGTTTTTGCCAACAATTACCAGCTTTTTCCCACTGTTGCAAATCTTCCCAAATGGAGGCTACTTTATCCCATTTATCTAATTTAGTCCACATTTTAATCGCTGATTTAGTTAAATCATGTTGACGATAATATTGATCAGCTAATTCATAATATTTATCACCTTGTAAACTTAACTTTTTGTTTTGACATTCATCTCCTGCTAATTCCCATTGATTATCTTTTTCTAAACATCTTAATTTACCTTCAAAATCATCGGCTTTTTCATAACAAAATTTAGCTAATTTATAATCTTTTTCAACCTCAAAATAATTACCTCTTTTTTGCCAATCTTCAGAAGATAATACTGCCCATTTTGCTAACCACAATTTTTTATCAACTTCATTCCAACAATCAATAGCCTCATCAAAAATGCCTAATTTATTCCAAATATCCCCAGCTTTACCCCAATTTCCTTGTTCTTCTTCTAGTAATGCTTCAACTTTTGCTGCACCAATTATATTATTATAACGATGATATATTTGACTAACTATTTTATAAGCTTTAACAGTGCTTTTCTCAAGATAATTTTGAGCAATTGAATTGATTTCAGAATCATTATATTCATTTTTAAATAAAGGTTCTAATTCAGTTTCATAACCTAAATCTACATAATCACCAATGGTGGAAAAACTCCAAATGGGATCTATTTTTTGATCATAAAAATATAAATTTTTCCTAGCAATATTTGTACAACTATAGATATAGTTATATTTTAAGTTATCTACCTC
>NZ_VRZC01000143.1 GCF_016743215.1 Geminocystis sp. GBBB08 | reverse complement strand
AGTAGAGTTATTGTGATTACATCTGGAAAAGGTGGTGTGGGTAAAACCACCATCACCGCTAATTTAGGTACGGCAGTGGCTCAATTAGGCAAAAAAGTCTGTTTAATTGATGCAGATTTTGGCTTAAGAAATTTAGATTTATTGTTAGGATTAGAACAACGAGTTGTTTATACTATTTTTGATGCTTTATCCGGAGAATGTACTTTAGAAAAAGCCATCGTCAAGGATAAAAGAACACCAGGATTACATTTATTACCAGCTGCTCAAAACCGTACAAAAGACGCTATTACTCCCGATCAAATGAAGGAAGTTGTCGAGCAATTAAGTCCTAATTTTGACTTTATTTTTGTCGATTGCCCAGCAGGAATTGAAATGGGTTTTCGTAATGCCATTGCCGCTGCCCAAGAAGCGTTAATTGTCACTACTCCAGAAGTTGCCGCTGTGAGGGATGCGGATCGAGTAGTAGGATTGTTAGAAAGTGAAAGTATGAAAAGCATTCGCTTAATTGTTAATCGTTTACGTCCGGAAATGGTACAAATGGATGAGATGCTGAGTGTTGAAGATATTCTTGATTTATTAGTAGTACCTTTAATCGGTATTGTTCCTGATGACAAGAGAATTATTACCTCTTCTAATCGTGGTGAACCATTAGTATTAAGTGAACAAGATTCTCTACCTGGTATGGCTATTAAAAATATTGCGAGGAGAATTGAGGGTATAGATGTTCCGTATTTAGATTTAATGGCTTCTCAAGATACTCTTTTTACTAGAATACGTCGTTTTTTCGGTTTTTCCAATCAAGAAAAATAAACTATTTATTGTTAATTAAAATTCAACACTACTATTTTACCAAATATGTTCAAAGATATAGTTAGTACATTCAATTCTTGGACTGCTCCAAAAAAGAGTCGCTATCCTGCTAAAAATCGTTTAAAGTTAGTTATTGCCCATGATCGAGCTGGTGTTAATCCAGAAATGATTGATAAAATGCGTCAAGAAATTATCGAGGTAGTCAGTCGTTATCTTGATATTGATGTAGATGAAATGGAATTTTCGATCCAAAGTAATGATCGCATAACTTCATTAAGTGCTAACTTACCCATTAGAAAAATTAAAAGAAATCCTAGTAATACCTAAATTCTAAATTCTAAATTCTAAATGATGTGGGAAATGTGGGTTATACTTCAGATCTTGCACCTATCCAAAAATTGACTGGTAAGGGGGAGTAAGGAGTAATGAGTAATAAGTATAAGAATTGGCATTAACCATCTATAGAATTGATTTGCTCACCTCTAACTATTAAGTATTAATGTAAGTCATGCAAGATCTCAGTTATACCCCACTGATAATATTTTATTTGAGGATACCAAGACAGTCGTATTAATTCAAAATGGGGATAAGTCTTTAAGGATTGATATGGAAAATGACGATCCGAAAACCAAAACTAAACAAACTTTTGATAACTGCCAAAGCAGTACTTTGACTATATCGTCTAGATTTTCTGAAAGAAATTGTACCTCATCATTTTGATAAATGCTATATTAACGAGAAATTATAACTTCCTTAAGCTAAAAACCTGATATGTTAAGTAAAAAAATTCGTTTTAATTCTTTTCTCATTATCTTTAGTTTGTTCGTTTTATTTGTTTGTAGTCAAAGTATTTTTGCTAAAACTACTGCTTCTGTGAATCAATTTAATGTGGTGTTTCCTGTTGAGAATCATAACCAAATTATCGCCCAACAAAACTTCGATAAAGTAGAAATAAAAACCATTCCCCTCAAAGGCAATCTTTATCTATTAGAAGGAGAAGGAGGTAATATTGGAGTTTCTGTAGGCAAAGATGGAGTTGTCATGATTGACAGTCAATTTGCTCCTTTATCCACCAAAATTAAATCTGCTATTAGTAAAATTAGCGATCGCCCCATTAAATATTTAATCAATACTCATTATCATTTCGATCATACAGGAGGAAATGAAAATTTTGCCAATGATGGAGCAATAATTATTGGTCATGATAACCTCATCAAACAGATGAAAATACCTCATTCTATCAAGATTTTGGGAATGGAAATTCCCGCTTCCCCTAGTAATGCTTTACCAAAAATTACTTTTAGTGATACAACTCATTTTAGTTTCAATGATAATCAGATCAAGGCTTTTCATGTTGCTCCAGCCCATACCGATGGAGATATAGTAATTCATTTTGCTGATCAAAACGTCATTCATACGGGAGATTTATTCTTTAACGGCATTTATCCTTTTATTGATACGAGTGTAGGTGGTTCAGTAGAAGGTATGATTGCAGCAATAGATAAAATTTTACCTTTATGTAATCAAGAAACAATTATAATTCCGGGTCATGGTAAATTATCCAATCGTCAAGAATTAATTACTTTTCAGGAAATGCTCAAAACCGTTAGTCAAAGAGTTAAAGAAGGTATAGCTAAAAATAAAACCTTAGAAGACTTAATTAAAGAGAAAATCTTAGCCGATTTAGACGAAAAATGGGGTAAAGGATTTTTGACTTCTGACCAATTTTTAACCATTGCCTACGAAAGTTTGAAAAATAGCTAGGGTGGAATGATATTGGCCATTGCCCGAAGAATTTAGAAATTATAATTTAGAATGAGGAATTTACCAGAGCATCGTTGCCCAAATAATTTGATATTTTCCTCTTCCCAAATCCGCTCTTCCTAAATCCGCTTTTTTTTAACTATAGCAATTTTCACATAAGCGAGGTATCCTCAAGAGGCAGTCATCCCTTTGTTAGCAAGATTTATAGAAACCTAACCATAATGAAAAACGCTATAATTTAGCATCCTAACTCATCAAGAGCCTCAATAATTCCGATTCAGTAATAATTTTTAGTTGTAATTTTTGAGCTTTTTCTAACTTTGAACCAGCATCTTCTCCAGCTACCACATAATCAACTTTAGCACTAATACTACTATTAACTTTTCCACCAGCAGATTCAATTATTTTTTGAGCTTCACTTCTTTTTAGAGTTGGTAATGTACCTGTTAAAACTAAAATTTTATTAGTTAATTGTCCTGATTTTTGATTATTATTTGTTGCCTCTAAATTAATATTTAAACTTCTTAATTCTTCAATCAATATGATATTTTCATGTAGTTTAAACCACTCGACTACGGAAGAAGCAATCTCAATACCGATGCCATAAACAGCTTCTAGATCTTCTTTTTTTGCTTTAATTAAGTTGTCAATATTAACAAAATTTTCTGCTAATATTTGAGCATTAGTTGCACCAACATAACGAATACCTAAACCGTATAACACTCGGTTAAAAGGTTGTTTTTTACTATCTTCAATAGCTCTAATTAATTTTTGAGCAGACTTTTCTCCCATTCTTTCTAAATCTGCAATTTGAAATGATTGTAACTTATATATATCAGCAATAGATTTTACTAATTTATATTCCATTAAAGAAATGACTACTTTTTCGCCCAACCCTCGAATATCCATTGCTTCACGGGATGCCCAATGAATCAAACTACCGCGCAAAATGGCAGGACATGAACTATTAACGCAACGAGTGACGGCTTCATTTTCAGGGCGTAATAATTTTGAACCACATTCAGGGCAATGACTAGGCATTTGATAGGGTTGGGTATTAGAAGGGCGTAACTTTTTGATTACTTCTACTACTTCAGGTATAATTTCTCCAGCTTTGCGAATAATCACGGTATCCCCCACCCTAATGTCTAATTCTTGCACACGATCGCTATTATGTAAAGTGGCTTTTTGGACAGTTGTACCTGCTAATTGTACTGGTTTCATAATTGCCATAGGAGTTATAGCCCCTGTGCGTCCGACATTGACGGTGATGTTTTCGACGGTAGTGGTGACTTCTTGGGCAGGATATTTAACCGCAATTGCCCATCGTGGGAATTTTTGGGTAAATCCTAACGCTGTTTGTAAAGAGAATTGATTGATTTTTACTACAACACCATCAGTCATATAAGGCAAATTTTTTCTCTCTATTTCCCAATTATCTAAATATTCTTTTATTTGATCTAAATTTTGAAAAACTTGATAATTAACATTGACTAAAAAACCACTTTCTTGTAAAAAAATTAAAGATTCTTCTTGAGTGTTGATATTATAATTTTCAGAAAATATATAAAGATTATAAGCAAAAAATTGTAACTTTCTTTGACTAACAATATTAGGATCTAATTGTCTTAAAGTTCCAGCAGTTGCATTACGAGGATTTGCAAATAAACTTTCACCATTTTTTTCTCTTTCTTCATTAATTCGATTAAATTCTTGTAAAGGTAAAAAAGCCTCTCCTCTTACTTCTATTATTGGTGGTGGATTTTCGATATTTAACTTTAAAGGAATTGAGCGAATTGTGCGTAAATTATGAGTTATATCTTCTCCAGTAACTCCATCACCTCTAGTTAAACCTCGAATAAAAATACCATTTTCATAAGTTAAAGCAATAGCAGAGCCGTCTATTTTTAATTCACAAATATAATTAAATTCTGCAATATTTTTTAATTGTTTTTGCCAACGAGTTTCCCACTGTTTTAACTCAGAAAAATTGAACGCATTTTCTAAACTATAAAGAGGAATATTATGTTTAACAGAATCTAATTGACTATTAAGTTTATCTCCGACTCTTTGAGTTGGGCTATCTAAGGTAATTAAACTAGGATATTCGTTTTCTAATTCTTGTAACTCTCGATAAAGTTGATCATAAATAGGATCTTCCATAATAGGATTATCTAATACATAATAAGCATAACTAGCTGACTGTAATGTAGATTTTAATTGATTAATTTTTTCGGTAATCTTAAAAGGAATTTCTGATATTGTCATATTAATAATAAACAATTAAAGAAGAAGAAAATAGTTATAATTGATGATTTATTCTTGATGATAAATAGTATAACCATTTCTGCCGTTCTGTTTAGTAGTGTATAATGCTTGGTCTGCTTTTTTCAGCAAAGAATCAATATTTTCATCATGTATTGGGTAAATGGCGATACCAATGCTAGTGGAAGTGTTTAAGGTAATTTGGTGATAAATAAAAGGCTTCTTAATGGATTTTAGAATACGATCAATAATAATAGTTAGAGTATTAGGAGACGTTATATCTGGTAATAAAGCAACAAATTCATCGCCTCCCCAACGTGCCAGACAATCACTTTCACGAAGGGCATTTTTTAATCGTTGAGAAAATTCTTGTAAAAATAAATCTCCAACATCATGACCATAATTATCATTAATTTCTTTAAAATAATCTATATCTAAAAACATGATTGCCACGGTGGTTTTTTGTCTTTTAGCATTAGCTAAAGTTTTCGATAAAAAGTTCATAAAAAAATTACGTTTATATAAACCTGTTAAACTATCATGATAAGCGTGATATTTTAATTGATTTTCTAATAACTTTCTTTCACTAATATCTCGGAAAACACAACAAAAAACTAATTTATTTTGATAATTAATCAAACTAACATTTAATTCTACATCGATAGGTTGATGTTGTTTCACTTTTAATTTTAATTCTTGTCGAAAGCTAAGTTTTGTTTCTTTAAGAATTTCTAAGTTATAGATAAAAGTTTGATATTGGGTATCTAAAAATTGCTCTATATTTTGATGAATTAACTCTTCTAAAGGATAACCTAAAATTTTAGTAGCAGATATATTAGCTTCGATAATCATAGAGTCTTCTGCTGTAAATAAAAAAATTCCTTCCGACATTTGCTCAACAACTGCTCGATATTTAGCTTCACTATCTTTTAATTTTGCTTCAACTTTTTTTCGATTAGTAAAATCAAAAAGATAACTTCTAATAAGTTTTAAATCTGGTAAATAATGAATATATTGTTCAAAAATTTTATCGTTATAACGGACTTCTCTCACAAATAAATTTCCATGAATTTTATGCTCTGCTTTTAATAAATTAGATAAGACAGGATGACTCATCGTTTCATTTATTAAACTAGGAAATGATAAACTAGCTGCTTGATTATAATAAGTTATTTTCCCTTGTAAATTAATTTCAACAATAGGATAAGGACTAAGCTCTGCAAAAGACGTAAGTTTAGCAATATAATCAATAATATTCTCTTTTTCTAAATAACTTTGATTAACATTATAAGGGTTACTTGTTAAAGTTTTTTTATTATAACTTTCTTTTTTTTCAAAAGAATTATCTTGATTTACATGAAAAATATCTTGCACTTGTGAGTTTTTATCAATGACAAAATATCGAGCTTTAGCTAATTTACTAAATTCGATTAAATCTCCATGTTCTAAATATTTACTTAAATATTTTTTATTATTGATTAATAAACCATTTCGGCTTAATTGTTCAGATAAATTACCATCAAATATTTTATAAAAAAATAAATTTTCTTCCTGATTATATTCTTTACAAATAGTGGCATGATGTCGAGAAACAGATTGATCATGAAAAATAATTTCTGCACTTTTTCTTCTCCCAATTTCGTAAATTTCATCTGTTAAATAAATGATACGTTGATCAGATCCATCTTCTATGATTAACACATATAAATAGGGTGTATTGTCTATCTTTTCTTGCTCTAAAATTTCCTGTTTAGTTAATGGATTAGGAAGAACAGATTTTAATTTTTCATCCTGATTATTTTTTTCATCATTATTAGAATCAGGAAAAGAAGGTTTATTTTTCATAATTTCATTTGCTAATAAAATAATTATTATCTATTCTTCTTAAAATTTATTTATAACCTAAAATTATAGCTAAAATATTAGATGTTAAGTAACAAGTAATCAGTAATTAAGCATCTTAATTATCCCATGGCTAAATTTCTCAATCTTGATTCGGCATTCGAGATACCTCATCCGATGGTAACAAGTCTTTTGATCTAAATGGTTGATTTCGTACTAAAATTCAGCAAATGTTGAAATTATAAATTAACAGTCATGGGTGAGTCACAAAAAATATCTGTCGGAATCGTTGGTGCATCTGGGTATGGGGGTGTACAATTGGTCAAAATCTTATTAGAACATCCCGAAGTTGACATTGTTTATCTTGGCGGTGATAGTAGTGCTGGAAAAGAATACGGTGATTTATACCCCCATTTACAACATCGGGTAAAGACAAAAATTGAGCCTATTGAATTAAATACCATTGCTTCTGGTTGTCAAGTGGTATTTTTAGGATTACCTAATGGATTAGCTTGTGATTTTGCTCCAGAATTAATCGAAAAAGGATGTAAAGTTTTAGACTTATCTGCCGATTATCGATTTAAAAATTTAGACACCTACACATCATGGTATAAAACCGAAAGAAAAGATCATCAAACGGCTGCCACTGCGGTTTATGGTTTACCAGAATTATATAGAGAACAAATTAGAAATAGTAGTTTAATTGGTTGTGCTGGATGTTATCCTACTGCTAGTTTACTAGCCCTTGCACCCCTATTAAAACAAGGTTTAGTCTTGCCAGAAACTATTATTATTGATGCCAAATCTGGTACTTCTGGCGGTGGCAGACAGGGCAAAATTAATTTATTATTAGCCGAAGCGGATAACTCATTAGGTGCTTATGGAGTAGCAAAACATAGACATACCCCAGAAATTGAACAAATTTGCTCAGATTTAGCTAGAAGTGACGTAAAAGTCCAATTTACTCCTCATTTAATTCCGATGCCTAGGGGAATTTTATCTACAGTATATGGTACATTAAGAGATCCCGGATTAGTTACAGAAGATTTACTAACTATTTACAATGCTTTTTATCGTACTTCTAGTTTTGTGAAAATATTAGATAACGGTATTTATCCTCAAACAAAATGGGCTTGTGGTACTAATCTAGCATATATTGGCATTGAAGTTGATCCTCGTACCGGCAGAGTAATTGTTATGTCAGCTATTGATAACTTAATTAAAGGACAAGCTGGACAAGCGGTACAATGTTTAAACTTAATGATGGGATGGGCTGAAGATTTAGGTTTACCCACTTTAGCTTTTTATCCATAAATTATATTCCCTCCTTAATTATCTGAGTTCGAGATAAAATTATCGGTGAAGATCAGACCAGAAGGCTAGAAGGCTAGAAGACTAGAAGGCTAGAAGACTAGAAGACTAGAAGACTAGGAGGTAAGGAAATATATCGCATTTTTCATTATGGTGAGGTTCCTATAAATCTTGTAAACAAAGGGATGACTGCCCCTTCCTTGCCTGTACCTCCCTGATGTGAAAATTGCTATAAATAATAAGTAACCATTAAATTTTTCCATAATTTTTAATATAAATTTGTCAGAAATAAAGATGATTCAACAATTTAAACAAATATCAATAAAACAGAGATTCTTCTTAATCATAATTACCTTTATTCTGACATTATTTATTAAAGGTGTTGGAGAACAAATTTCCTACGGTAAAGATATTAATAATCAAGATCATATTATCGGTCAATGGCGATCGCAAATACAATTTTCGACGGGTGCGTTTGCCTCCATTAAGAATCTTGAATTTATGTATGTATTTAACTATGGTGGTACAATGATAGAATCATCCAATTATGATGCAGCACCACCAGTGCCTCCAGCCTATGGAATTTGGCGAAAAATAGATAGTAAAAAATTTGAAATTAAATATGAGTATTATGCCACTCAACCTCCTGATAAGGCTAAAATAGAACATATTTGGGGAGGATGGTTGCCCTCAACTAGAGGAGTTTTATCTGAAATAATTACCCTTGCTGATGATAATGAAACCTTTAATTCTACCATCAAATATGAAGCCTTTGATCAAAATGGCAATATTGTGGAAGGTGGTGGAATCGCCACAGGAAAAGGAATCAAATTAAAATTTTAAAAATAGTTATAATGAAACATAAACTAAATTTTCAACTATGGTTAATAACTTTAATTTTTTATTTTAATTTTTTTCCAAATTTTTCAGTAAAAGCAGAAACTATCTTAGAGGAAATTAACCGCACGGGATTATTAAAAGTTGGAGTTAGAACTGATGCTATTCCTTTTGGCTATCGTAATAATAACTCAGAATTACAAGGAATTTGTTTTGATTTAATAGCATTAATTCGAGAACAATTAAGAAAAAAGATTAATCGAAATATTATTAGTGTTAATATAGTTATTTCACGCCTTAGTAATCGTTTTGAGCTAGTTCAAGATGGCATAGTTCATTTAGAATGTGGACCTAATACTATCAGAACAATAGATGACTATAAAGTAACCTTTTCTAAAGATTTTTTCATCTCAGGAATTCAATTTTTTGTTAAAGAAAATATGGCACCAAAATTCCTCAACTCTGACGGCACAAATTTAAACATCGGCTTATTACGTTACACCAACACTGAAATATTAATTAAAGAAAAATATCCGAAAGCAACATTTCAATTATTTCAAGGAATGAGAGGTACACAAAGAGCTTTACAAGCTGTAAGACAAGGTACCATTGACGGTTTTGCCGATGACGGTATTTTATTAATCGGAGAATCTATCGCACAACAGATATTTTTGGGTAAAAGTCAAGGATATGTATTAACACCTCAACCACCATTAACTTGCGAAAAATATGGTTTAATTATCCCTAAAAACGATCCATCATGGGAAAATTTTATCAATACTATCTTAAATTCTGAGGAAAAAAATCAACTGCTTAAAAATTGGTTTCGTAGTTTCAATAATGAGTTAAATTTATCTCAAAACAATTGTAATTAGGTTGTTTTGGGAATCAGAAAGCTCTAAAAATCAAAGGTTTAACACTGAGAAGGAGGATTTGCTGAAAAAGTATGAGTGATGGAGGTAGGGAATGGGCGATAATGATACAATATAGTGATAAACGGGTTAGTTAAGACATTCTCAAAATCTATAGTTGTCATTCCGAGCATAGAGAGGAATCTCAAAACCTCCTACTTAACTCGTTATCTGCTATAGAACCCATTTGGTATCTTTTTTAGAATGGTTACATAATAATGATTTCAGAAGAAATACTTTAATCTCGTCAAAGCCTTTTGTTATTTGGGTTACAGGCGTAAATATCAAATAGGTTCTATAG
>NZ_VRZC01000142.1 GCF_016743215.1 Geminocystis sp. GBBB08 | reverse complement strand
AATGTCCAAAAACATCAGCAGGGGAGGATACAGCAACGGTTAAGAAGTTAGCACCTTCTAAATAAGAACTAGCTAAACCGTGAGTGTACCAAGAAGTAACGAAGGTAGTACCAGTTAGCCAACCACCGAGTGCAAGATAGGCACAAGGGAATAGTAGGATACCAGACCAACCAACGAATACAAATCGGTCTCTTTTGAGCCAGTCATCAAGGGTATCAAATAACCCTCTTTCCGGCACACGTCCGACTGCAATGGTCATAATCTTTCTTTTTTTAACTTGTCAAGTTTTACTTTTTTGTCTCTCTTATTATTATCAGAGACGATGTTGCTACTCAGCAATATTACTGATGTGCAATTAACTTTTCTTAATATAGCATGAGTTAGTAGTTAGTCTAACCTTGTTTAAAGATACGATTCAGGTATGCTTTTAAACTTGCTCTTTCTATTTTTAGCAAATTTTTTAACAAATTGTCACAATTTTCTCAGAGAAAATTTATTTTTCCTTTGTCATATCCGAAGTATATTTTACCTTTAGAATTTAGAATGAAGATTTTACCATTGCAAAAGTGCCTATTGGAAGAGTGCATCCATCGTTGCCCATTGCCCATTGCAAGAGTGCCCATTGCAAAAATGCATCGTTGCCACAATTTAGGCAAAAAAATCACACTACAAAAATATATTTACCCTTGGTAAACGGTGTTTAAAACTGCATAATATTTCCCATGAAATTGTACCTATAGTGTTTGCCCAATCATCAGCAGTAATTTCTAAATTCTTTTCTTTTCCTAATAAAGTAACAATTTCGCCTACTTCTAAATCAGGAAAATCCGTGACATTTAACATTATTTGATCCATAGTAATATTCCCAATTTGATCTGCAAACTTACCTTGAATTATTACTTTCATTTTATTTGATAATAAACGAGGAATACCGTCAGCATAACCAATGCCTACAACTGCCATTTTTATAGGACGATCGCATTTAAAAGTATGACTGTAACTAACACCAGTATGGGGAGGTAAAGTTTTAATTTGTGTAATACGAGCTTTAACTTCTAAGACAGGTTGTAAATTAACTTTGTCCTTGAGATGAGGTGCAGGAGAAATACCATATAAAGCTAAACCAACTCTTACCATATCATAATGTAACTGGGGATGGCTTAAAGTACCAGCAGAATTAGCTAAATGTAAAATGGGGATATTGATACCATTGGTTTTTAAGGCTGAAATTGCCTCCTGAAAACGAGAATGTTGTAACTCCATCATGGAAGTATTAACATCATCGGCGGTGGCTAAATGGGAATAAATACTGGATAGATGTAAAGGGGGAAATTGTTGAATATATTTAACAAAATCTACGGCATGATACCAATGAGTGCCAAGCCTTGACATTCCGGTATCTAACTTAAGATGTACTGGTAAAGTAGCGTTAAGGGAGTGTAAAGTTTGTGCAAAAATCAAAGCCTGTGACGGTGTACATAAAGTAGGCTCTAAGTTATATTTTACAATATCTTTGACTTCATCTGCGGTATTAATAGCACCTAAAATCATGATTGATGCAGTAATACCAGCTTCTCGTAAGGCGATACCTTCGGATAAAGTAGCAATGGCTAAAGAATCTACTCCTGAGTTTAACAAAGTTTTGGCAACTTTTACCGCACCATGACCATAAGCATCAGCTTTGATAACTGCCATTAAGTGAGTTTCAGGGTTTAAAAATGCTTTGAGTGCTTTGACATTATTAATTAAGGCTTGATGATTAATATTAAGCCATGCCCGTTGTTGTTGATTTTGAGAATAAAAATAATTCACAGTGACAATTGTCATTAAAGACCTAACTAATATTCATGTTAAAGTAATAGGTAAATTTTTCGAGATAAAAATGTAAAATTTATGGTTGTTGCTAATCCAATTCAAAAAAAGTTAAGTTTAGAGGATTTTCTCCAATTACCAGAAACGAAACCAGCATCAGAATTTATTAACGGTGAAATTAGACAAAAACCGATGCCTCAAGGAAAACATAGTTTAATACAAGTAAGATTAAGTAATTTAATTAATAATTTAGCCTTAGACAATAAAATTGCTTATGCTTTAACAGAAATTCGTTGTATTGTTAGTGCTCGTGTAATTGTGCCTGATATTGGAGTTTTTTTATGGGAAAATTTACCAAAAACAGACAATGGAGAAATAGCTAATAAATTTATAATTCCTCCTGATTGGATTATTGAAATTTTATCACCTGAGCAATCCACAAATAAAGTTATTGAAAAGATATTATTCTGTTTAAATCAAGGAACAAAATTAGGTTGGTTAATTGATTGCGATGATCAATCGGTGATGGTGTTTCAACAAAATAAATTACCAGAAATTAAATATAAAGAAGAAATTTTAACAGGATTAGATATATTGTCGGAGTGGAATTTAACGGCAGAAATAATGTTTAATTGGTTTAAAATTTAGGTATATTTAAGATAGTACTAAAAACTATATAAAATATACCATATTCATTAGATAGGAAAATTGTCACGGTGGGAAGAAAATGTCACAATAAAAAGTAATAATTCTTAATATTTTTCGCAATCATAATGTCAGATAAAAAGAAAATTGTTGTAATTGGTGCAGGATGGGCGGGTTTAGGTGCAACGTATCACCTTGTGAAGCAGGGTTATGATGTCACCTTACTAGAAGCCTCACCCTATGCTGGAGGATTAGTCGCAGGATGGAAAACGCCTCAAGGAAGGAGTATAGAAGCAGGAATACATGGTTTTTGGTATCCTTATCAAAATATTTTTCGCCTTGTCAGAGAATTAAAATTACATCCTTTTACCCCTTTTACACGCTCAAATCAATACTCTCCCTTTGGTTTAGAGGCATCATCACCTATTTTCCAAGAAAAACCGATATTACCTTCTCCTTTAGGCACGTTTATTTATCCTGAATTTTACCGTTTACCGTTAGTCGATCGCCTTTCTGCATTACCCTTAATGTATGGGTTGGTGGATTTTGACAACTCTCAAGAAGCATGGTACAGATACGATAAAGTGACAGCAAGGGAATTATTCAGACAATATGGGGTATCAGAAAGATTATATAACGAATCCTTTGAACCAATGTTATTAGTAGGTTTATTTGCACCCGGAGAGCAATGTAGTGCAGCAGCAGCATTAGGAATGTTATATTATTTTATTCTTGCCCATCAACCGAATTTTGATGTTGTCTGGTGTCGTGGCACGGTAGGAGAAAAAATATTTCAGCCTTGGATTAAGAAAATAGAGGAGTTAGGAGGCAAAGTTTTAACCAATAAAAGAGTTACAGATATTATGATAGATAGAGAAGGAAAAGCTGGGGGGGTAGTGTGCGCAGAGGAAGTATTCGAGGCGGAGGCAGTAATTTCGGGAGTAAGTGTGACGGGGATGAAAAAAATAGTAAATAATAGTCAAAATTTGGGTAAATATCAAGAATTTCGTCAGTTAAATAACTTAGGGGCCATCGATATTGTAGCAGTAAGATTATGGTTTGATAAAAGAATTAATATACCCTTGCCGTCTAATGCTGGTTTTGGTTTTGATAGAACAACAGGGTGGACATTTTTTGATCTTAACACCCTTCATGACCAATATAAAGAGGAAGAAGGAAGTGTTATAGAAGTTGACTTTTATCATGCCAATCAATTATTACCGATGAGTGATGAAGAGATTATTAAAAAAGTACATCAAGATTTAATTCTCTGTATTCCTGATTTTGTCAGTGGAAAAATTGTTGATTATAGTGTAGTAAGAGTGCCTCAAGGAGTGACTCACTTTGCACCTGGAAGCTATCAGCATTTATTAAAAGTAAATACGAGTATTCCAAACTTATTTATGAGTGGTGATTGGATTATAACAAATCATGGTTCATGGTCTCAAGAAAAAGCCTATGTAACGGGGTTAGAGGCGGCAAATCAAACAATTAATTACTTTAAGGAAGGTAAAAGTGCTAATATTATTCCGGTAGAAAAAGATGAACCCCATATAGAAATTGCTAGAATTATAAATAGAAATATCCGTAGTTTAACAAAGGGTTTTTTACCAGATTTTTAGTTAGGATAATAATTGAGAATTGATAGTTTAAATATTAGTGACTTAAAAAATGACAAATTTATTTCTTTTCCTCTTTCCCTCTTTGCGTATTTGTCTATTTGTACCTTTGTGCCTTTGCGCCTTTGCGAGACAAAAATCAAACGTTAATAAATATAACCAATAAATTAGGAGTATAATTAAATTATGTTTAGCAAAAACAATCCAGAAAAACAATCGAATAATCCGAAAGTTGAAGATTTAATGATTAACAATACTTCTGAATCTTTAAAGACAGAATTATCGGAAATAGAGCAACAACCAACAGTGAAATTAGTAGAAAAAATTAGCAGTATTTTATCACCTTATTTTGTTGTTATTGTGGGCTTATATTTATACGATAATAATTTTTTATTTGGTACAATTTTAATTTTAGTGGGGATTCTTTCCTTACTAAAAATTTCCTATGAAGATATTGGGGGATGGGGAGAAAAAATTAAAAGTATTTTTAACCAAAACAAAATTAATTCTTGATAAATAGTGAAGAATTTAAGTAGCAATAGATTTCACAAGTATATTTGATAGTTGGTGCAAGATCTGAGTAAAATGAGAACTGACACCGTAGCAGAATATCAAAAAAAATAACTATGACTGAAGTCAGCAAGAATAAAACCCTAGAAGCAATGAAAAATTTTGCAGAGCAATATGCTAAACGTACAGATACTTACTTTTGTGTAGATCCATCTGTTACGGCAGTAGTGATTCAAGGGTTAGCCCATCATAAGGAAGAATTAGGTTCTCCTCTTTGTCCCTGTAGGCACTACGAAGATAAAGAAGCAGAAGTGAAAAATACTTTTTGGAATTGTCCGTGTGTACCGATGAGAGAAAGAAAAGAATGTCATTGTATGTTATTTATTACACCCGATAATGAATTTTCAGGGGAACAACAGCAAATTTCTTGGGAAGACTTACAATCAGTGAAGATGTAAGATAGTAAACAATAGTCTTGAATTCCTAATTCCTGCAGTTTCCTACTTTCCTAATTCAGTATCCTTTACTAAAATTTTAATCTTCATGATCCTCAA
Source organism: Geminocystis sp. GBBB08 (assembly GCF_016743215.1). GTDB lineage: Bacteria > Cyanobacteriota > Cyanobacteriia > Cyanobacteriales > Cyanobacteriaceae > Geminocystis. The sequence continues at coordinate 4,909 of NZ_VRZC01000142.1, read as the reverse complement.
AAGGATCGCTTAATTCTGCCGAGGGAGGTCCAAAAGCGATATATATTGCATATCCTGTAAAAGCGATTAAGACGGCTACAAGAGTAAATCCGATAATTGTGGCAGTTTCCATAAGTGCTATTTGTTTGTTAAATAAGAGTCTTCTTACTCTATAATATTACGACAGATAAGAAAAATAATTGTAATATCTAAGGTTAAATATGTCACAACGTACTCGTTTAGGCGATATTCTCAAGCCTCTTAATTCAGAATATGGTAAAGTTGCTCCCGGATGGAGTACAACTCCTTTAATGGGAGTATTTATGCTCTTATTTTTGGTCTTTTTATTGATAATTTTACAAATTTACAACTCTTCTCTTTTACTTGAAGGTGTAAGTGTTGACTGGAGTACTCTTGGTCAATAAGATTAAAATTATTGATTGTTGATGGTTAATTTATTATTCAAGTTTAATTATAATGAATGTTTTTGGTATTGGACTTCCCGAAATGATTTTAATTTTCGTGGTAGCTTTATTGATTGTTGGACCGAAAAAATTACCCGAAATTGGCAGAAGTTTAGGTAAAACTATTAAGGGATTTCAAGAGGCTTCAAAAGAGTTTCAAGAAGAGTTTAAAAAGGAAGCTCAAAACATTGAAGAAACTGTTTCTATGAATGCCAAACTAGAACCTAGTAAAGAAAAGGATCAAAATGTATCTACTTCTGAAAAAGTTAATTAATTTAAAAATTGATAGTGTCTAATTCCATAATATTACTGGACTTTTGGACAAAATATTAGGTTTGAATTGAGCGGTTAATGTTAATGAGTAATTATTCATTATCAATTATCAATTATTAATGGTTGAAAATATGCTGATTTCCCGTGCACCTGTTAGAATTAGCTTTTTCGGGGGGGGCACTGATTACCCTGAACATTTTTTACGTCATGGTGGTGCGGTTTTAGCCACTGCCATTGATAAATTTTGTTATCTGACGGCTAGTCCGTTTCCTAGTCATTTATTTGACTATACGATGCGTTTGTCTTATCGTCAGGTAGAATTAGTTAAGAATCTGGCAGATATTGAGCATCATGTCTATCGTGAATGTTTAAAGTTTTGCGGTTTAGAGCGAGATATTGAATTACATAATGTCGCTGATTTACCAGCTTTTACGGGGTTAGGATCTTCTTCAACTTTTACAGTTGCACTACTTCACGCCCTCCATAGTTTTAAAGGGGAGTTTGTGCGCCCGTTAGATTTGGCTTATGAGGCGATTTATGTTGAAAGACAATTATTACAGGATCAAGTCGGTTGTCAAGATCAATTAATGGCGGCGGTGGGGGGTTTTAATTTAGTCGAATTTCGTACAGAAACCGATATTATTGTCCATCGTGTGCCGATTTCACCCCAACGGTTAGCTGAATTTGAGCAACATCTATTTGTCGTTTTTACGGGCATTAAAAGACGTGCTTGTGAAGTTGTCGCTCATCAATTAAAAAAAGTAGCTGATAATACAGAAATTTTAAAAGATATGCGCATCATGGTTGACGATGGTTGGAATATTCTTACCAGTAATCAATGTTTTTCAGCTTTTGGTAATTTGTTACATCAAGCATGGATGGCAAAACGTAGTTTATCTCAAGTAATTTCTAATCCTGAGATTGATCAACTTTATCAACAAGGCATAGATGCTGGGGCCTGGGGCGGCAAGTTATTAGGGGCTGGTGCTGGAGGTTTTATTCTCTTTTTTGCCCCTCCTGAAGCTCATTCTCGTTTACAATCGGTTTTTTGCGATCGCCAAGTATTACAAGTAAAAGTTAATGCCCCGGGTTCGGAAATAATTTTTTCATGATAATTTTAGATTAATTCAGAGATATTTTTGGTTGATAAAACTTGATTAACATAGTGATAATTTCCATCAGAGAAATTAAAGGATGAGTTTCATTTTCTCTTACTTCGTCAATGAGAATATCTAAAAAAATTCGCAAGTTGATCGAAATCCTTAAGATTAACAGTTACTATAGTTTAATTAAATTGAATTTACGTTGATCGATGATGAAAGAATTACCTAAATGGGTATCTTTAACCTTATATAATTTAAAAGGTTTTATCGTTATCGATGTCAAAAATTTAAAATATAGGTTACAATTCGTGAAAGCATTAATTCTATCGGGAGGAAAAGGTACTCGCTTACGTCCTCTTACTTATACTGGTGCAAAACAGTTAGTACCCGTTGCCAATAAACCTATTCTTTGGTACGGTATAGAAGCCTTAGTTAAGGCAGGAATTACTGATATAGGTATTATCATCAGTCCTGAAACGGGTATAGAAATCCAAAACAAAACAGGGGATGGTAGTATTTTTGGGGCGAGTATTACTTATATCCTTCAAGATAGCCCTGATGGTTTAGCCCATGCCGTGAAAATTGCCCAACCTTTTCTAGGGGATTCCCCTTTTGTTATGTATTTGGGCGATAATTTAATTGCTGACGAATTGTCTCAATATTTAGAAGAGTTTAAAACTAAAAATTTAGATGCTTTAATTCTTCTGAGAAAAGTATCTAATCCTTCAGCTTTTGGAGTAGCTAAAATTAATGCAGAAGGAGAAGTTTTAGAGTTAGTTGAAAAACCACAAAATCCTCCTTCAAATTTAGCTTTAGTCGGCATTTATTTTTTCTCTCCTTTAATTCATCATGCCATCGCCAAGTTAAAACCTTCTGCCAGAGGAGAATTAGAAATCACAGATGCTATTCAATGCTTATTAGTTGAGCAAAAATTAGTATGTGCAAGACAACTAAAAAACTGGTGGTTAGATACTGGTAAAAAAGATGATTTACTAGAAGCAAATAGGATAATTTTAGATACCAATTTAACCACAGAAAATTTAAGTAATATTGAAGATAATAGTCAAATAATAGGTAGAGTAAAAATAGGTCAAAATACAAAAATTATTAACTCAACAGTCCGAGGACCAGTTATTATTGGGGATAATTGTTATCTTGAAAACTGCTTTATTGGCCCTTATTCAAGTATTGCTAATAACGTTAAATTAAGTGAGGCAGATTTGGAGCATAGTGTGATTTTAGAGTCAGCAGAAGTCATAGGTATTCAACAAAGAATTGTTGATAGTGTTATTGGACAACGTGCTAAAATTTATCTAGCCTTAAAACGTCCAAAAGCAGTAAGTTTTATGATAGGAGATGACTCTCAAATTGAACTAACATAGTCTTTTTATAATAAGAAAATCTCCGGCTTATTCTCCTAGTATTCTTCAAACATAAAATACAGTATTGTTTTTGATTACTTATTAACTGTTGGTTGTTTTTTTTCCTGCAACTGTAAACGAATTTGACTATGATATTCTCTAGTAATCGGATAAAAATAAGCTAGTATTATTCCCCCTAATAAAACTACCGCAGGTAAAGGTGCAACTACGAGACGAATTGCCCATAATGCACTTTCTGGTTGAATGGGAATTTCTCCTCCTTCAATGGGTTTTATAAAGCCTGAAGCCTCTAGGGCAATACCAACTAAAAATAGTCCAAATGCCAATCCAAATTTTTGTAATAATACCATAAATCCGTAAAAAATTCCTTCTCTTCTTTCCCCAGTATTTAATTCATCTAAATCAATAACATCAGGTATCATTGACCAAGGAATTAAATAAGCAACAGATACACCACAACCAGCTAATATTGCTAAACCATATAATAAAAATGTTTGTCCGGGTTGCACTAAAAATAAACCAATTTGAGCGATAATCCAAATAGTTGAACCGAGAAAATAGACGATTTTTTTATCTAGTTTATTACTTATTTTTTGCCATACAAATAACATTACTAATGCCGTTCCTTGCACAGCGATCGCAACTTTAGGAAACTCAGCATCAGGTAATCCCATCCAATTAACTACAAAATAGAGTAAGATAGAAGCGGTTAATTGTACGGCTAACCATGAACATAGATAAATACCAATTACATAAAGAAAAGGGCGATTTTCAAAAACTATTTTTAATTGTTGAAAAAAGGTTAAATTATTATTGATATTTTCTTCGGTATTTCCTAAAGGTGGTTGCAATAAATGAGGCTCAGTTTTGGCTATAATTAAACTCCATGCCATGAGAGCAATAAAAGCTCCGATTAATAAACAAATAACGGCGGTTAAACTATCTTCTCCTGAGTTGGAATTAATTAAAGTAAATAAACTATAAAGAATAAATATTGTGGCGATACCAATAAAAATAAAAGCAGTAATTTTTCTTTGTTGAGTGTTTAATAAAGGTTGATAACCTCTTTCTTTAATAATCAGGGGACACCAAAATAATGGTAAAGTAGAAAAAATAGTAGAAATTACTCCCAAAATGAGATATTTTTCTTGATTATTACCTTGGTAAACTTGAAAAATTGCCCCGGCTAAAATTAAAGAAAGAATACTCGCACCGATAGAAAAACTAAACCGAAAACTGTTTAAGCTAGTGCGTTCATTATAATCTTGAGTTAACTCTGGTGTTAAGGCTTGGTAAGGTAAATTTACTGATGTATAAAAGATATTAAAAACAATCCCAATTATCATATAATAAATAAATAAAAGATTGTTATTAAAAGAAGGATTATCGCTAAATTTAGGCACTATCCACTGTAAAAAAAAGGTTATTCCAAAGGGTATGGCCGCCATTATCATCCAAGGAATACGCCTCCCCCATTTTGTTTGAGTGCGATCGCTAAAAACTCCTATAATTGGATCATTGATGGCATCAGAAATTTTACCTACAAATAAAATACTTCCTGCAATACCAGGACTTAAACCGGCGACATTGGTAAAAAAAGGCATCAGGAAGAATACTAAAATGTTAGCAGTTAAAGCAGGTCCAATATCTCCGGCACCAAAAGCTAATTTTGTGGTTAAATTGAGTTTTTCTGATGATTGAATTGATG
>NZ_VRZC01000141.1 GCF_016743215.1 Geminocystis sp. GBBB08 | reverse complement strand
TTTTTATTTTTTTAATATAGCAAAGGATATTCATCTATTGCCTATGGCTATAAATTTGCCACATTTGTTGATAGGCTTTTTCCATTTCCCTTGCAAATTGTTTACCCTTCCAAAGGGGAGATGTTTTCTTCGACTGTCTTAACTTCCAACTAATTTCTTGGCGCAAATTTTCATTCGTGCCTAATTTAACTCCCCATTCAATATATTCATCATCATTCCATGCAATACCTTCGGTTATACCAGCATTAATCATAAAAGTATAACTATTACGCGCGGCAAATTGTTCTCCAACTCTAGTAACAAGAGGAATTTCCATCCATAGGGTTTCAAGGGTTGTGGTTGCACCATTATAAGGGTAAGTATCTAAAACTACGTCTGCTATGGCTAAATTAGCCCGATGAATTGCTTCTGTTGGTGTTTGTGGTAAAAATCTTAATTTATCTATATTCACTCCTTCCTCTTGCGCAATGGTTTTGAATAAATTTTGAGTTGTGCTGTCATCTCCTACACCTTTTATTAATAAATAACTATTTGGTGTTGTTTTCAGAATCTTCATCTGTAAATGAATAGTATGAGGATTTCTTTTGAAAGCACTTTGAACATTAAAGTAAACAATTGCTTTATCATCAATCTCTAAATCTTTTCGAGTGAGAGTGGGTATATCAACCTCAAAACCATCAATTCCTAAATAAGTATTAGGTAAACGCCAAATTGTTTCAGAGTAATATTCTTGGGCATTCTTAGGTAAAACATAAGGATCAGCGATAAAATAATCAATATTAGGAATACCGTTACTATCCATCCCTAACCAACTAACTTGTATCGGTGCTGGTTTTAATGCCATAATCATTGCCGTTAGGTTATGGGTGAAGCTATCCAAATCGACTAAAATATCAATCTGATCTTGTTCAATACGGGTGATAAAATCATTAACGATATTAGTTCCACTATAGGCTTTATGGACGTTATCTTTAAAAAATCTTTGGGTAATATAATCATCTTTTTGACAAGCAAAATAAGTATAGATAGAAAATTGCTCTTTGTCATGATGATGGATTAACCAACGACTTAATAAACCCACAGAATGGGATCTTAATGTGTGTCCAATATAACCAATTTTCAACTTTTTAGAAATTGCTAATTGATTAGGTGCAACAAAATGTACAGGACAACTATAATAACTATTACCTTGTTTTTGAAATAATTGGCCAATACCATTAATGAATTTTTTATTTTTTGTTGGATTATCTTGTAAATAAAGTAATAATTGTCCAATACTAATTAACCAATTAGCTAAATATTTTTCTTGAATATTAGGTTGTTGTTTTACTAAATCATTCAAGATATTTTCATAGGTAAAATGATAATCTTTAATATTTAACCAATCACTACTTTCTATGGCGTTATAAAGTAATTGATAGGAGGCAAAAACTTTTTCGATTAAGGTAGTGCTATATTTTTGATATTCCAAAGCAATTAATTTGGCATTATCATAGTTACGAGCTTGAGAATAGTAAATAAAAATTTGTCTAATAATTTCAAGATTGTTGGGTTGATTTAAAAGAGTAATTTCTAATAACTTTGCTCCATACATTAAGAATCTTTTTTCATCTGCCATTACTTCAATTTTAGAAGTTAATAAGTCAGAAAATTCTTTATTTACTGTCATTTGTGGATAAACTGCTGTAACAAAATCTAAAGTAATTTGATGAGGTATCTCTAAAATAATATTACATAAAGCAATTATCAATTTTATTTCTATATTTGATAGAGATTTTTGAACAATAATTTTCCCTAAATTAGTTTCTTCTATAAATTCGATGGCAAAACTATTAAGATGATGTTTTAATAAACATAAATTGATTAAATTGGCTAAATTATTATTATCAATTTCTTGTACTTGTTCTCTAATTAAAGCACTTTTCAAAAAATTATTCTTTTGTTTTTGCCTGTCAGCTTCTTGATCTAAAACTTGTATTAAACTCTCTTGTAAAGAATAATCTAAATTCATTTCTAAAAAAGGAATAAGCCAAATTGATTGAGCTAATTCTTCATTATTATTTAATAAATGAGCTAATCCTAGATACCAATAATTATTAATTTCATCAGGATTATTTTCTATTTTATGTTCATAAAAATTAATAATATGATCATAATTTTGTATTGCTAAAAATTCTATTGTATCGGGATGCCAATTCATAATTTAATTATATTTTTAGAAATCTTGTTGAGCTAAAGTTAAAAACCTAGGAATTTTTACCTGTTACCTGTTACCAAATCCACTCTTCCCAAATCCGCTACCCTCACTCCTTGACTTAGATACAAACTAGAGCAATCCTAAATGATTCGTGGCAAAATAAGGACTACAAATTTAAAGGCAAGGGGTTTAAACCCCTTGTTGAATAATAGGTAAAACATTATTTCCTATCTTTAAATATTTCACAACTGATTTAGTATTGCTATAGTGTTAAGTATTTTTCGTTTATAATAATTAATTTTTGATCAATAATTTAAGATTTGTAAATATTATACTCTGGCAAATAAACAATATTAATAATTAATTTTAAAATCATGATTATTGTAATTTTTCTAGTTACTTTTCTTCTTATTTCAATAAAGTTATCAACTGCAATTATTTATTTTTTGATCTTAAATATTTTTCCGACTTTAGAGGATTATTTATTTTTGATATTAACGGGGATAGTTATTATTTTCATTGGTTGGTGTTTTGGCGAAAATTAGGATAAAGAATAATATAGCAATCCTATGTGAGTTGTGAGATTTTTAGAGGTATTAGCTATCAGCTATCAGCTTTGACAGTATAGTAAGATTTACAGATTTATTTTTTAATCTTTAATTCTTCACGAATGATTTAGATTTCTATAGAAATTTATGATATTTATAAACCACCAAATCTTATAGTTATACCAAAAATAATCAATGAAATAGCGATGATTGTTACCGCTAAAATATGAAACACTAAATCTAGGAAATTTTCTTGATTCAAATTAGGTATAATCCGAAAACGAGCATCAATACTAAGAATTAAAGTAATTAATAATAAGCATAATTTTACTAAAATATTTCTAGTCATAGGTTCATTATAGTTTAACCAATTTTCTCCTAAAGGAATATAAAAATTAGCTAACCATAAACCAGTGATAATTTGTATCCCTAAAGCTATTAATCCTATGGGTTCAAATTTTTCTTCAAATTGATAAATTATCTCAGGATTTTTTTGTTTTAAAGCCATCGGTAAATACCCTAAAGTTAAGATTAAATGTCCTCCAGTCCAAATTGTTGCACCTAAAACATGGACAATTAAAAAGAGAGGAAATAGCCATTGATTTATCATAAATAATTTTGGTAATTTAATTAAATAAATCTAAAGGTAAATGTCCATAAGTACCGACAATTTCATCTTCAAAATCTGCAAAAATAGTAATCAAAACCCCCCTATATTCTCCTTGATAATCACTTAAATTATAAGAGATTCTTTCTGTACTAAATTTAAGATAAACAGGTTGATTCTCTTCAAGTAAATTCACATTAATCTTATCAGTATATCCTAATGCTTGTAAATAATTGTTTAAAGTATTAAAGGCTTCCTGAGAATTAGAGGCACAAATACCAAAATTTTGATTATCTGATAAACTCACTATTAATTTTAAAGCCTCTTGTAATTCTTTTTTTTCAGCTTCAGTATTAACTATTTTTAATTCTATACAGCTATATTGCTTCAGTATGCTTAAGGCTTGAGTTTTATCTTGATTCATAAATATTTTTTACTATTAAATTATTGAGTAAAGGAAGAAAGTTAATTTTCTTGAACAGATTTATTTTACCATTTTTTGTTGCTCAATAAATATAAATTAAATTAAAATTAAATGTTAATGAATTAATCTTCGATGTAAACTTTAGTAAGTTTGATGATTGTGTATGTTGTTACCTAATATTTCTTTGATTCTCAAAAATTTAACGCCAATACTTGTTATTCTTTTCGCAATGTTAATCGGTCTTTTATTAGAACATAGGCTAAAAAAATTGAGAAAAAAAATGGGTAATAATAATTTATTTGCCACTTACTCTTTTATTTTAAAATCTTTTGAAGGTATTCTTTTTATTTGGTCAATTGTCGGAGCAATTGCTTTAGTATTACCTAGTCTTAATTTACCTTCACCTTTATCTATTTTAATCCAAAAAATTGTTATAGTTATTGCTTTATTTATGGCGACAATTTTAGCCTCTCGTTTAGCTGTTAATGCCATTTATCTTTATAGCCAACGACATAATACCACCGTTTCTTTAACTTCTTTATTTGAGTATTTAACTAAAGTCATAATTTTTAGTATTGGATTTTTAATTATTATTCAATCTATCGGGATTCAAATTACTGCTTTAATTACGGCTTTTGGGGTAGGTAGTTTATCCATTGGTTTAGCTTTTCAAAATACTTTAAGTAACTTAATTTCAGGGGTAAATATTATTGTTTCTGGTAAAATTCGTCCTAGGGATTATATTAAATTTAAAAATGGAGAAGAAGGATATGTGATTGATGTAGAATTAAAATATACCCTGATTAAAGATATTTATAATAATGTAATTGTTATTCCTAATCGACAAATTATTGATGCTAGTTTTCGCAATTATACCCTTGAAGATTCTTGGATGTTATTACCTATAAAAATAGGAATTAGTTATGATAGTGATTTAGAAAAAGTAGAGCAAATAACTTTAAAAATCGCCAGAAAAATTTTAACAACTGTTAAAGGTGGTTTTCAAGAATATGAACCTTTTTTAAGATATGATAATTTTGATTATTACTCTATTAATTTTACTGTTTATTTGAAAATAAATGAATATTTTGATAGATTATTAATTACTCATGAATTTATTAAAGAAATCCACAGAATTTATAAACAAGAAAATATTAATTTCGCTTTTCCTTTAGTTAATCCTTATATGGGAATAAATGAAGTCTAATTGGGTTTGGTGTGTGTCAAAAAGTATTTTGGTGACGGTAGGGATACTGACGAGGGCAGGTTTTTAACATTTGAATGAAAGCAAGACAAGGGAGACTAGGAGGTTAAGAGACTAGGAAGATGTTACAGAAGAAAATTGGTCTTTTTAGCAATTATTGTAATATATCCAACGAACAATTAACAATTAACAATTTATTTGGGCAACGATGCTCAATTTTTTAAATTCTAAATTCTAAATTCTAAATTCTAAATTCTAAGATTTTTATTACTAAGTAATTAAGGGAACATCATATTAGCTATTGCCTAATTTCTGAAATTAACTTCATTTTATAGTGGCAATATTTTGAATATCTGATTAGAATTTATATGGAAGGTATAGAGAAAAAAATACTTTATTATCTAAGTATATATACTTACTTATTTTGGCTCTTCCTATCTTTTTGTCTATAATTGAAATAAATTATCATTAAAATCTCATGACAAATTCTCCGTAAATTTTACGCATATCCTCCCCAAAATCGAAAAGGTTTGCTAACCTAGAGGTCAGGGAAGATTAATAATCCGTCAAAATTTATGCACTATCACAGACCTGAGCCTTTCATAACAAAAAAGTATCGCTTATTAATGCGATTTTCTGTGAAATTCATTACAATATCTGAAGATTTTACTAATAAAACTTCTTAAAAGACTCAAAGAAGCACTAATAGTTCAATCTTGGTTATAGGGATAAATTTATGCACTCATCAAACTACAAAAATAATGTTATTGACTATAATAGCTATTATGTAGTACTGTGTTGGATTGCTTTCATTCAATTTATCTCTTCGCAAGTTAAGTATATCAGACTGTTGACTATCTCGAAAACAGTTCTTTGATATGCACCGTTGTTCGCTAAAATCAAACGATTTTCAGGTGCATTCCTGATATTTTCCTACCATAACAACAGGTTTACTCTATCCCAATGGCACTATTAAATTCCACTGTTTATAAGTATTTAACTCCTCCTCAAAAAGGTGGAATGTTATCAACTTCCAATGGTGGAATAGTCTGTTGTACGAGTAAATAATAGCAAGTGTCGGTGGGTGCAAACAAAAAGATCAATCAACTTTAATAATCTATCTTCTAGCTAAATTTTCAACAGGAGTAAGAGGAAAACGGCATGACTCAGGCACAAGAAATTTTCGCAACTATCTCACCTAATGATTTCGAGGAAATGTTGGATTTTAATTCTAATCTTAGTTTTAATAGTTCCATGGCTACCATCGAGGTAGAATTACCCGATATAACTGCTGAGGTTGATTCTATCGGTGTTAGTGATCTCAATGGTAAAAAAGCTCGTAAATTGCCGGCTACTCGTCGTCGCACCCAAACTAAGAAAAAACCTTTTACCGAAGATTCTATTCGTATTTATCTTCAAGAAATTGGCCGAATCAGGTTACTTCGTGCAGAGGAAGAAATCGAGTTAGCCCGACAAATCGCTGATTTATTGGATTTAGAATATATCAGAGCTACTTTAATAGAACATTTAGGGCGTATTCCCACGGATCAAGAATGGGCGATCGCTTGTGATATTCCGGTGTTACGTCAATTTAACCGCCGTTTACATATTGGGCGACGGGCAAAAGATAAGATGGTGCAGTCTAACCTCCGTTTGGTGGTTTCCATCGCTAAAAAATACATGAATCGTGGTTTATCATTCCAAGATTTGATTCAAGAAGGCTCCTTAGGCTTAATTCGTGCCGCCGAAAAATTTGATCATGAAAAGGGTTATAAATTCTCTACTTATGCTACATGGTGGATTCGTCAAGCTATTACAAGGGCGATCGCCGATCAATCTCGAACTATACGCCTTCCAGTGCATCTTTATGAAACGATTTCTCGAATCAAGAAAACAACAAAGATGTTATCACAAAAAATGGGGCGTAAACCCACAGAGGAAGAAATCGCCGAAGATATGGAAATGACTATTGAGAAGTTGCGTTTTATTGCCAAGTCTGCCCAATTACCTATATCCTTAGAAACCCCCATCGGGAAAGAAGAAGATTCTCGGTTGGGGGATTTTATTGAAGCTGATGGTGAAACTCCTGAAGATGAAGTCTCCAAAAATTTATTACGAGAAGATTTAGAAAACGTTTTAGACTCTTTAAGCCCACGAGAGCGAGATGTGCTACGATTACGTTATGGTTTAGATGACGGGCGAATGAAAACTTTAGAAGAAATTGGTCAAATCTTCAATGTTACTCGTGAAAGAATCCGTCAAATTGAAGCTAAGGCGTTGCGAAAATTGCGTCACCCCAACCGTAATAGTATTTTAAAAGAATATATACGGTGAACTATCTAAACGATCATCAAAAGTTACAGCGTAGGTTTATTCCTCAAAAATTAGCGTTGTCGAGGATTTATTCAGTATTCCCTTACAACGCACTATTGTTATAGTATAACAAGCTAACATGAACACACTTTTAAAATTTTAAAATAATAGAAACGAAAACCGATTAAAATTCCTATCACTTTAACTTGACATTATTTCGAGACAAATTAGATTAATTAAAAAAGAAAATAAATAGTACGTTCACTATAATCAACAAAATCTTGGTAGAGTGATTTTAAATCAGGACTAATTTTGATATTCAATTTTTTTCCCTATTCAATCAACATTTATCCTATTATTTTTATTTTGAATCATTTTTTCTCTGGAATACTTTTATGTCAAATAAAATTCAATGGATTAACGCTTTATCCACTCAATCTTCTTTAGAAAAAGCCATAGATGAAGTGGTGGCTAAAATACAAGCAAAGTTAACTACTACCCCTGATATTGGTATCGTTTTCATTTCCTCTGTTTTTGCCAGTGATTATCATCGTTTAATGCCCCTTTTATTAGAAAAATTACCTTTACCTTGTGTTATTGGTTGTGGTGGTGGTGGCATTGTAGGGATGAAAAATGATTATCAACCAAGAGAAATTGAAGGAAATTCAGCTTTAAGTTTGACGGTTGCTAGTTTACCTGATGTGGAAATAAATCCTTTTTACGTCACTGCTAAAGATTTACCTGATTTAGACAGTGGTCCTGATCAGTGGTGTAAAATGATTGGTGTTGGCATGGAAAAACAACCTAATTTTATTTTATTATCTGATCCTTTTTCTTCTAAAATTAATGAATTACTAGAAGGGTTAGACTTTGCCTACCCCGGTTCAATTAAAGTCGGTGGTTTAGCTAGTGCTAGTACCATGGGGGTTGGTAGTGGTTTATTTTATTTTAATGGCTCAAAATCTGATAGTTTATTTTTTTCTGAAGGCACTGTAGGAGTTGCTCTTAGTGGTAATTTAAAAGTAGAATCTATTGTGGCTCAAGGTTGTCGCCCCATTGGTAACACTTATCAAGTTACCCAAGGAGAAAAAAATATTATTTTAGAAATGACAGATAATGCTGGGAAAACAGATAATCCTTTAACTTTATTACGAGAATTAATTTCTAATCTTAGTCAACAAGATCAAGATTTAGCTCAATATTCTCTCTTTATGGGTATTGCTATTGATGAGTTTAAATTAGAGTTAAAACCCGGTGATTTCTTAATTCGTAATCTTGTAGGAGTTGATCCTAAATATGGAGCGATCGCCGTAGGTGACAGAATTAGAGCAGGGCAAAGAATCCGCTTCCATTTAAGAGATGCTAAGGCTTCTGCTGATGATTTAGAAACCTTATTAACCAATTACTGTTACCAAAAATCTAACACCAATTCTTCTGTCGGTGCGTTACTTTTTTCCTGTATGGGTAGAGGTGAAGGATTGTATGGAAAACCTAATTTCGACTCTCAATTATTTCTTGACTATGTAACAGATATTCCCCTAGCAGGTTTTTTCTGTAACGGTGAAATTGGTCCCGTATCAGGTAACACTTTCTTACATGGTTATACTTCAGTGTTTGGTATTTTCTCTCAACGGCAGATTTAACTTATTATTAGAATAAACATCAGGAAAATTGATTACAGTGTTGATTATCTATTGCAACAATGGTAGATATATTAATGACCGTTCATAAAAATTTTATCAGGAATTGATCACAATGAGTAAAGTTATCGAAATTAGTGATTCTCAGTTTGAAAATGAAGTCATTAAAGAAAATGGAATTGTTTTAGCATACTTTTGGGCTTCATGGTGTGGTCCTTGTCGTCTCGTGTCACCTTCGATTAATTGGATAGCTGAAAATTATAGCGATCGCCTAAAAGTAGTTAAACTAGAAGTAGATGCTAGTCCTGAAAGTGTTGCTAATTGTAAAGTAGAAGGAGTACCAGCTTTTAGAGTATTTAAACAAGGGGAAATTGTCAATAGTTATGAAGGTGCAATTGGCAAGGAAAAATTAAAAGAATTTATAGAAAAAAGCATTTAATTTAAGAAGAATGAGTAATAAGTAATGTGCAATGGTAAATTCCCAATGACAAATAACAAATAACGAATAACTATTCATTAATTTATGGAATTATCAGAAAGAATAAAATTTTTAAAAAATAATGTTTTTGCTGATATGGATAGGGCAAAAACTGAAGCTATTTCTCAAGGGAAAAAAATTATAGATTTGTCTTTAGGTTCGTCAGATTTACCTACTTCTAAACATATTATAAATACTATAGAAAAATCTCTTAATAATCCTGAAAATCATGGTTATTTATTACATAGTGGCACTGAAGAATTTAGAAAAATTGTCGCTAATTGGTATGAAAAAAGATTCGGTATTTTTGTAGATTGGCAAACAGAAATTTTACCTTTAATTGGTTGTCAGGAAGGCACTGCACATCTACCCTTAGCTATCTTAAATGAGGGAGATTATGCTTTATTATTAAATCCGGGTTATCCTTCCCATGCTGGAGGAATTTATCTTGCAGGAGGGAAAATTTATCTGATGGCTTTATTGGCTGAAAATAATTTTTTACCCCAATTTAATGAGATTCCTGTAGAGATTATCAATAAAGCAAAAATGATGGTTTTAAATTATCCTCATAATCCTACTAGTGCCACCGCTTCTTTATCTTTTTTTGAAACAGCTGTAAAATTTTGTCAAAAAAATAAGATTATTTTAATTCATGATTTCCCCTATATGGATATAGTTTTCAGTCAAAATAATCATCCTTCAGTTTTACAAGCTGATCAAAAAAAGGAAATATCTATCGAGTTTTTTACCTTTTCTAAATCTTATAATATGGGGGGTTTTAGAATTGGTTTTGCTATCGGAAATCAAGAGTTAATTACTGCCTTAAAACAAATTAAATCAGTGGTGGAT
>NZ_VRZC01000140.1 GCF_016743215.1 Geminocystis sp. GBBB08 | reverse complement strand
TTTGGTGTCCCTTTATTAATCATAGGTGGCACTTTTTTCCCTAGTGCTTTATTCCCTAAAAAACTTTTACAAATTGCCCAATTTAATCCTATTTTTCACATGAATGAGGCTTTAATTAATGTGTGGGGTAAAGGTAAATCTTTTGAGGAAATTCAAGGTCATTTTTTCTTTCTTATTATTTTTGCGATCGCCATGCTATTTTTAGGATGGTGGTGTTATGAAAGAATGATCAAATCTGAAACAACGTTATGAGAAATGAGGAATTTAAAATTTAGAATTTAGAATGAGGCAATGATGAATTAGAAATTAGGAGAAATAAAATTATCAACTATTCATTATTTATTATCTATTCACTATTTACCCCATCACTATTATGCACATTTTAATTAGTAACGATGATGGCATTTTTGCATTAGGGATTCGCACTTTAGCAAATACGATCGCGAGTCATGGATATAAAGTTACAGTGGTAGCTCCAGATCGAGAAAGATCAGCTACCGGGCATGGTTTAACGTTACATCATCCTATTCGTGCGGATATAATTGAGGGAATTTTTACCTCAGAAGTTACCGCTTGGTCATGTTCAGGGACACCATCAGATTGTGTTAAATTAGGATTAAGTGCCGTATTAAAAGAAAAACCTGATTTTGTTCTCTCTGGTATTAATCAAGGTTCAAATTTAGGTACAGATATACTATATTCAGGCACTGTTTCCGCCGCGATGGAAGGCACAATCGATGGCATTACCAGTATTGCTTTTAGTCTGGCCAGTTTTACCAAAAAAGAATTTCAACCGGCGGCTAATTATGCCATAAAATTAATTGAGCAATTAATCAAAAATCCTTTACCCGAACCAACTTTGCTTAATATTAATATTCCTCCAGTGGCAGAAGCAGATATTGCTGGAGTAAAAATTACTCGTCAAGGGATTAGGCGTTATATAGAGAATTTTCAAAAAAGATTTGATCCTAGGGGTAAATGTTATTATTGGTTAGCAGGAGAATTAGTAGAAGAAATTAATCAACCCGAACATATTTACTTACCTCCTGATTTGCCCACAGATGTTCAAGCTAACAAAGAAAATTTTATTACCATTACCCCTTTACAATATAATTTAACCGATGTAGTTACCGTAAAACGCTTACAAAATCAGAATTTTGAGGGCTAGTGGAGAGATAATCATTTTTACTTTGTGAGTTTATTTTTTATTCTGTCTCAAACCATGATATTCTGAATTTTACAAATTAACTTTAATCAAAATTCTAGCTAAAACTAATTATGTCTTCCTCCCAATTTTCTTCAGAAAGTGGGCCTTATGATGATAGTGAGATTGTCACTATTTATGATGAAGAAGGGCGATCGCTGGATTGTTACGTTGAAAACGAAATAGAATATGATGGCAAAAACTATGTCTTGTTAATGCCCACTGATTTAGCTATTGTCATTCTCACGGAAGAAACCAACACCGAAGATGAGGAATACCCTGAGACCATCATGGTAGAAGATAGTGACGAGATTGAAGCTATTTTCGATGACGCTAAAGCAGTATTAGGAGAATTAAATCTCTATTTAAAACGTACTGGTTTTATTTTATCTGCCAGTGGTGAATTACCCCCCCTTGAAGAAAATAATATTATTAGTCTTGAAATCGAAGAACATATATCAGAAATCGAACCTGAAGAGTTACAGTTTTTGGCCAGTTTTTACTGTTTAGAACAAAAATACAATATTTGTACTCCTTTAACACCCATTTTATTTGTAGGAGAAAGGAAAAAATTAGGAAAAATCGAAGTATTCCAAGCTGAAGAGGAAGAGTTAAGTTGGATTCTCGAAGAATTATTATTTGAAGAATATGAAGATAATTAATCATTAATGGGAAATAAAAATATTAGTTATCTAAAGATAACGTTAGCTATTAGCAGTAAAAATACAATTAATTAATTTTACTTACTTAAATATCAGTTATGAATTATTATCTCACTTTAAAAAATAAACTTCCAAGCCCATGACAAAAGTCTATTAAAATGGACTGAAAAACCACAATTTTGACTTTTGCCTTTCAGAAAGTAAACAGACAATTAATTTGCCTACTTACTTATAAACGTTAGAAAACTAAATTCTCTTTACCTTCAATAACATTCATCGAGATAATTTTGTCTTCAGAGGTTAATTTATTTAATACTTCTTCGCCTTCAGTAACATAACCAAAGACAGCAAATCTTCCATCCATTAAATTATATCCGGGAGGGGTTACTTCTGTGTCAAATTTGAAGAAGAAAAATTGAGATGAACCACCATTGGGATCTGTTGTAGGACGAGCTAAAGCTACTGCGCCAAAAGCATTAAAAGGTAAAACTGGTTGGGCTAAATACATACCAACATCTTCTGTGGTAAAGCCATAAATTGGTTCTGATTCTCCTTTAACTAATATTTCCAAAGGAATAGCTCTGTATTCATTTGTAACTGGATCAATAAAACCTTCAGCTTCACCTTCTGGATCGCCTGTTTGCAATACATAATAATCTTCTGCACGGTTAAAAGGTAAACCATCATAAAATTTACGGTTAACTAAATCAACAAAGTTACCACCAGTCACAGGCGCACTATAACCATCCACCACAATCTCTAAATTTCCTTGGGTAGTTTCTACCTTGACTTTCGCTCTACCTAATAACTGTGGTAAATTAGCATATTCTTCAGGCACTTTATAAGGAAAACCTGTTACCATATCCTCTTCCAAGGCGGTGATATTATCTAAAATTTTAGCTCTCACAAGGGAAATTTGCTTTTTATCTTCTTTTTCTGCTAATTCTTGTAGTTTTCCGACATCTTCGGCTATGGCAGTTACTAATTCTTTTGCTTTTGGTTGTAATTCTTCAGACACACTAGATATTAAGTCTTGTTGGTGTAATTTTAATAACAAAGCTGCATTTTTAATCTCTTTTTGTACTAATGACCATCTTTGCGATCGCACATTTTTAGCTATTTTTTCAATATCTTGTTGAATTTGTCTAATAATATCATTATTTATAGGTAAAGCATATCTTAAAATAGCTTCAGGATCGGTTATAGCGTCTCCTTGTGCCAAGATACTTCTTCTTACTGTCTGGGCTTGGGCTGTTTGTAACCCTAAAGGATTAAAGGCGATCGCCACTGCAAAAATTAAGACTGTAGCAATAGTGACTTTTAATAGACGTTTCCATTGATTAAGGATCATGGGTATATTTTTGTTTTTAAAGAATCTTCCACAATTCATTATTTCACAAAAAAGTTAGATTTTAAGGTTGAGCTTAGTTTCAGGGTAATTCTAATTATTTTTTTCATAAATGTAAAGTTTTATTGTCAACTTTAAAAAGTTATGTTAAGCTATTTATAGATTGATTGACACAAATGCAATTTTAATATAATAGGAGAGTCATCATGGAAAACAAAGAAACAAAATTAGGTTTTACTTCTTTTGCTGAAAATTGGAATGGTCGTTTAGCAATGTTAGGATTCTTAATTGGTATTGCCACTGAGTTATTAACTGGAAAAGGTATATTAGCTCAATTAGGCTTAATGTAATTAACGAAACCATCAAAATAAAATCAGTTAAATTAAGATAATTTGACTACAAAAAAGGGGGCTAAATGCCCTCTTAATTTGTGTGTATGTTTTGCTAAACTTATTGATATATAATTTAAAAGAGTATTTTAAATACTACTTAAAACGGAAGAAAATATCAAATCATAATTATTTTTATGACGACAAAAGAAAATCTACAAAATTTTATCAACTTTTGTAAAGAATATATTACAGGGCAGGAAAGAAAAGAAGCACAAATATTTTTAGATAGATTTTTTCAGGCTTTTGGTTACGATGGTGCATTAGAAGCTGGAGCGAAATATGAAGAAGCGATAAAAAAAGGTAGTCTCAAAAAAAATACTGGTTTTGCGGATTTAGTCTGGAAACCCAAGGTATTAATTGAGATGAAAAAACGAGGGGAAGATCTTAATAAACATTATGCCCAAGCCTTTGAATATTGGTCAAGACTGGTGCCGAATCGCCCTCGTTACGTTATTCTTTGCAACTTTGATGAATTTTGGATTTTTGACTTTGACTTACAATTAGATGAACCTGTAGATATAGTTGCTTTAAGCGATTTAGGGAAACGTTATTCCGCTTTTAACTTCATGGCAAGGGGTGAAAGTAAGCCAATTTTCAACAATAATCAAGTAGAAGTCACCGAAAAAGCTGGAAGAAGACTAGGAGAATTATTCCAAATTTTACAACAAAGACTAATCTCCCCCTCCCCCTTAGAAAATAAACCCCCTAAATCCCCATTAAAAAGGGAGACTTTTAATAGTATGACTCCCACCTTACCAAGGGAGGCTGGGGGGGTATTAAAAATTCAAAGATTTATTCTCCAATGTGTGTTAGCAATGTTTGCTGAAGATAGAGGTTTATTGCCTGAGAGTCTCTTTATTCGTTGCGTAGAAGAATGTATTGCCGGTGCTAGTAGTTATGATGTGTTGGGCGGTTTGTTTCGGGAGATGAATAGTCATGGTATCACCCCAACTGGTAAATATCAAGGGGTAGAATATTTTAACGGCGGTTTATTTGCCACTGTGGAAACCATTGAATTAACTAAACCAGAGTTAGAAATTCTTGCTACCGTTGCACGACAAGATTGGAGTAAAGTACGTCCTGCTATTTTTGGTAATATTTTTGAAGGCACTGTTAACGCCAAAGAAAGACATAGTTACGGGATGCACTATACTTCGGAAGCGGATATTATGAAAATTGTGCGCCCAACTATTACTAAATATTGGGAGGATTTAATTGATAGTGCAAATACGGTAAAAGAATTGACTAATTTGCAAGTACAATTACAAGATTATAAGGTATTAGATCCTGCTTGTGGAAGTGGTAACTTTTTATACGTTGCCTATCAGGAATTAAAAAGAATTGAACAAGTTTTATTAGATAAAATAGCCAGTAAAAATAAAGGACAAAATTTACAAAGAAATCTAAGTTTTGTGACTCCAAATCAGTTTTTTGGTATGGATATTAACCCTTTTGCCGTAGAGTTAGCTAAAGTTACTTTAATGATAGCTAGAAAAGTTGCAATTGATAAATTTAATTTAATTGAACCAGCCCTACCTTTAGATAGTTTAGATCATAACATTATTTGTACTGATGCTTTATTTTCTGATTGGATAAAAGCCGATGCTATTATTGGTAATCCTCCTTTTTTGGGCGGTAAAAAATTAAGACAAGAATTAGGAGATGATTATGCAGAAAAAATTTATCAACAATTTAAAGAAGTAAAAGGGCAACCTGATTTTTGTATATTTTGGTTTAGAAAAACTCATGATAATTTAACTGAAAATGCAAGGGCAGGTTTAGTAGGGAGTAACTCTATTTCTCAAAATGTTAGTCGTCAAGCTAGTTTAGATTATATAGTCAAAAACGATGGTTTTATTCATGACGCAGTCTCAACTCAAGTATGGTCTGGAGAAGCTGCCGTTCATGTTAGTATTGTTAATTGGGCAAAAGAAAAATCTAATCAACTATTTTTAGATAATAAGCCTGTTTATCAAATATCAACCTCTTTAAAAAATGAAATTTCTGTAACTTCTGCTAAGAAATTACAAGCTAATAAAAATTTATCTTTTGAATCATGTGGATTGAGGGGAAAAGGTTTTATCATTTCGGAAGAAGAAGCGAAAGAGTGGATAAAAAAAGATAGTAAAAATCAAGAAGTTTTAAAACCAATGATTGACGGGAGAGGCTTGATTTATCCCTTTGAAAAGTTAGATTGGGTGATAGATTTTAATGATATGTCTATTGAAGAAGCATCAAATTATTATTTACCTTTTGAAAGAGTTAGGGAAAAAGTTAAACCAGAGAGAGATAAACAAAGAAGAGAATCTCGTAAAAAATATTGGTGGAGATTTGGAGAATCTTGTCCGGCAATGAGAAGAGCATTAAAAGGTTTAAAATGTTATTTTGCTATTCCTAAAGTTGTTAAATATGTGTTATTTACTCCTGTTGATATATCAATTTTACCTTGTGAAGCTAACATGGTAATTGCTTCTGATGATTTTTATTTTTTAGGGATTTTAACCTCAAAAATCCATCGAATTTGGGTAAAAGCTCAAAGTTCAACTTTAGGAGAAACTTTACGTTATACAAATACAACTTGTTTTGAAACTTTTCCTTTTCCGCAGTTAAAAAATGCTTTTTTTCCTAGGTATTTAGATTCTTTAAATAATTCTGATGATATGAAAATGGTGGGCATTGCCCACTCTACGAAGGAGCAAAAAATTGTGCAACAAATCAGAGACAAAATGATAGAATTAAATGATTATAGGAATGTGCAAAGCACATCAAAACAATGGGGAATTACTAAATTATATAATGAGTATTTTCATGAGCCTAGCATTAAGTTATATCAACTTCATCAACAGTTAGATCAGTTAGTGATGAAGGCTTATAATTTTGATGAAAATGAAGATTTGCTAACTCAAATATTAGCTTTAAACTTAACTATTTCCGAAAATAAAATGTAGGTTAGATAGAGACAACTAAACCCAACTATGTTTAATTAATTTTTGTTGGTTACACTTTGTTTAACCCAACCTACCTTCTGAAGTGCGAGGTTTTAAACCCAAAATTTTGATAAAATGACTATTTTGTTGTGCTTTTTTGCGATCGCTATAAAAAATGCAAAAAAAAGAGAAAATCTCTTGTCGATAGTTGCTTTTTATGTTAAAATTTAAACAATAGAAATATAAACATTTTTAAATATAAACATTAATATTCCCATTGTAAGCTATACATCTATTATTACAAATAAAAAAAGAAAAGTCAAGGAGAAAAAAAGTTTTTTTTATTTTGAGTGCAAAATCTAAGTTGAACGAAATTGACGTAAATTATTAATAGTTTTAAGGGTAAATTCAGCGACTTTTTCTATTTCTTCTTGGGTATTAAATCTACCAATACCAAAACGTAAAGAAGCCTTAGCTAAATTATCGGGATGCCCTAATGCTTTTAATACATGAGATGGTTTTGTGGAGTTTGATGAACAGGCTGAACCTGATGACAGAGCGATCGCTGATTGTAAAGCTAATAATAAGGCTGAACCGTCAACGCCGTCAATACTGATATTCAAATTTCCTGCTAATCGTTGATTTAAGTCACCATTAAGGTAAATTCCATCTAATAGACTCAATTTTTGCCATAAATAATTCCTTAACTTTTGTTGTCGTTGATTTTCAGCATCTAAGTCTTGCAAAGCAATTTTTACTGCTTCGGCAAAACCGACAATCTGCGGTGTACATAGTGTACCAGATCGAAAACCTCTTTCTTGGCCTCCCCCTTGAATTTGTGAAGCTAATTTTACTCTGGGATTTTTGCGTCTAATATATAAAGCCCCAATACCTTTTATACCATGAATTTTATGGGCAGTTAAAGACATTAAATCAACATTCATTTTTTGCACATCTAAAGAAATTTTACCGATAGCTTGAGCAGAATCAGTATGAAAAATTATTTCATTTTTTCGACAAACAGCACCAATTTTACTAATATCTTGAATAACACCTATTTCATTATTAGCCGTCATTACGGACACTAAAATAGTATCATCTTGAATAGTTTTACTAAGTAAATTTAAGTCTAATAAACCGTTTTTTTCTACTGGTAAAAAAGTCACCTCAAAACCTAAACTTTGTAAATATTGACAAGGTTCGATAATAGCATTATGCTCTGTTTGTACTGTTATAATGTGTTTACCCTTAGTAAAATAAGCCTCTGCAACCCCTTTGATGGCTAAATTATTGGCTTCTGTTGCACCACTAGTAAAAATAATTTCGGTTTCATCAGCATTAATAGCTTGGGCAATAATACTTCTAGCTTGTTTTACCGCAGCCTCTGCCTCCCAACCATAAACATGAGCACTGCTGGAAGGATTACCGAAATAATCAGTAAAATAGGGCATCATTGCCGTTATAACTCTTTTATCGACTTGAGTGGTAGCGTGATTGTCAAGATAAATAGGACGATTCATTATTGATAATGAGGAATGAGGAATGAGGAATGAGGAATGACGAATTAAAACCTATTATCTATTACTATCAAATATTTTTCAGTATCGTCTCTCAAACTGATAGTTAATTCTTGATTATTCTAGGTTATTATAAGGAAATAAAAACATAGGCAGTTTTCAGTTTGTGGGAGTAGAAACTATGGATAGTGCCAATAATGAAAGAATTGTCGGATATTTTATTGAAGAAGCTAAAGAGCATTTAGAAACTATCGAAAAGGGTATTTTAGATTTATCTTCGGCGGTGAATGATGAAGAAAGTATTAACGAATTATTTAGGGCGGCTCATTCTATTAAAGGTGGTGCGGCAATGCTAAACTTTACTAGCATTCAAAAAACTGCTCACCGTCTTGAGGATGCTTTTAAAATATTACGAGATGATCCTATTGAAACAGATCAAACTTTAGAAAGTCTTTTCCTCAAAGCCTATGATATTCTACAAGATTTATTAGAACGTTTGCAAGGACCTATTGGTTTGTCGGAAGAAGAAGGCGAACAAATTATGGAAGCAGCAGAACCTCATTTTGTAGAATTACAGAATTATATTCAACAATTGGCTGATGGAGAAGTGCCAAAACCATCTCACATTACGTCTAGTTCCGTTCGTAAGTCAAGTCCGTCTTTAACAGCAATTCCGAGTAACGAAGTTGTGATGCAAGTTAGACAAGTATTACAGCAAATGTTAGTTATTTTCAAACAAGAGTCAACTCCTAATAATCGTCAACAATTACAAACTATGTGCGATAAATTAATTAATATTGCACCGGAAGAAAATGGTTGGCAAAGTTTAATCAAATGTGCAAAACAAGCGATTAATAATCCTAAACATTCTTATCGTTTATTAGCTCCTGTTATTATTAAAGAAGTTAAATTGGCTGGAGATTGTTTAGAAGTAGGTAAAGGTACAGAAATTGCACCTTCTCAGGGTTTAGAACAATTGGCTTACTCTAAATTACCACAAGTTTTAGTCAGTGTCGATCCTAATATTGCTGCCGAAACTCTTAGTAAAGTTTTCAATAAAGAGCAAATTTCTAAATTAGTTAATTTATTACAAGCAGTGCATTAAATAATGAGGAATCAGGAATGGGGAATGAGGAATTAAGAATGAGGAATTAAGAATGAAAAAGCAAAAAAAAGTCTCCCTGTCTCCTGCTATCCCCATCACAAATGACAAATGACAAATGACAAATGACAAATGACAAATGACAAATCACTATCCACTATTCACTATCCACTATCCACAAATCACTATTCATTGTTACTTCTCAATGATTGATTGCTATGTTGCCAGTTATAACTAATTTTTTTGAGACTTATAATACCTATTTTCAACCTATTTTTTTCTTGATTGCTTGGGTATTTTTGGGTTTGTTATTATCAACATTAATTACCAGTTTAAAGGATATAAAAAAACGAGGGGAAATTATGCACAAAATTCCCTGTAGTCAGTGCCAATATTTTACTAATAATTATCGTCTTAAATGTACCCTTCAACCTTTAATTGCTAATACTGAGTTGGCTATTGATTGTAGTGATTTTAGAAGTAAAGAAAGTTTGTAAATGAAGGTTAATCAAAATAATTAATTAGTAATAATATTGCAATAAAGATTATAATTTATCAGAAAAAATATTCACCTAAAAAAATGAAACACCCTATTAATCAACATCATTGGTTTAATTATCTAAATCCCATTACTTTGAGCATTTTTACCACATTAGCTATTAGTAATAGTTCATCAGCCAATCCTCTTTGTTATATGATTGATGCTAATGGCAAGAAAGTCAATTTGTCTTTTTTATGTCCTACAGCTAAAGTTTCAGCACCAACTCCTGCTAATACTCAAAAACCAACAACCCCAACTAAAGCAACTCCTATAACTCCTCCAAATCCCACTGCACCAGAAACATTAACACCACCACAAAGTAATAATAGTAATACTCAAAAACAAGAAGTTGATAAATCTCAATTACCAGCAATACAAAGAGCAATTCCTTTATTACAAAATCAACAAACTCCTCAAGTTAATAACTAATTTTTATTCAATTTTTGCTAAAGTCATTGTTAAGTAATCATCAAAGTTTTTCAATTATTCTGATTATTAATAATTATTCAAAAGACTTAATAAATTTAATTGAGTTTATAGTTAAACAGTCTATTTTATTTAAACAAAGTCATCTGATATTGCTTAATAA
>NZ_VRZC01000013.1 GCF_016743215.1 Geminocystis sp. GBBB08 | reverse complement strand
TTAAAGGCATAATTTTCTCGATTTGTAGTTAACTTTTTTAAATATTGTTCAACATCTACCTTACTAATTCTTTATACCTATACTTTTATTGTTAATTGTTGACAATCTAACTTAATTTGTTTTTTTAATTCATCTATAGAAGAAAATTTTTGTTCAGGACGAATAAAATTAAGTAATTTAACTGTTAAAATTTGATTATATAAGTCTCCATGCCAATTTAATAAATGAATTTCTATAGATATATTTTTTCCTTCAATAGTAGGGCGTGTACCAATATTCATTACCCCAGGTAAATTAGATAATAAGTGTTTATTTTCTACATTAACTTTAACACCATAAACTCCCTTTTTTGGTAAAAATTTTTCTGAAGGAATCTCTAAATTAGCAGTCGGAAAACCAATTTTTCTACCCAATTTTTGTCCTTCAATTACTTTACCAATAATTTGATATTCTCTTCCTAACATTTCATTCGCTAACTCTGGTTTTCCCTGACTTAAATTTTGACGAATATATGAACTACTAATTCTAATAGATTCTTTTCTGATAGTTAAATTTTGCTCTTTAGTAATACTTACTTTGACGTTATATTGATGGGCTAATAATTCTAAATATTTTGCATTTCCTTGTCTTTGATAACCAAAACAAAAATCTTCACCGACACTGATAAAATTGGCTTTAATGTGTTTAATTAGTATATCTTTGACAAATTTTTCTGCTGTTAAATTAGCTAAATCTCCATCAAAACGTAATAAGATTAATTGTTTAACCCCTAAGGTTTCTAATATTTTGCATTTTTCAGAAATAGGAGTAAGAAGTTGTTTCTTTTTACCAGTAAAAAATTCTTGAGGATGGGGAATAAATGTGACTAAAGAAGGGGTTAAATTAGGATATTTAAAAATAGGTTGAATTACTTGCTGATGTCCTTTATGTATGCCATCAAAGTTTCCTAATGCTACGGCACTGGGATATTTTATCATTTCCTTGGGAGGAAAAACATTTTCAAGGGATGTAGTGATAATCTTCAACACAATTAATAATTAATAAGATTTTGGGAGATTTTATTGATTATCGAAAAACTTGTCGATAGTGGGAATATTTTAATAACAGATTTTTATTAACTTCTACTCCAATACCTGAATTTGTTGGCACATTTATCGTTGAATCTTCAGAGTTAAGATAAACCGTTGGTTGGGTTATATCTTCGAGAAAATAGCGATTAGTGGCGGAAATATCAGCAGGATAGACAAAATTCCTCAAACTAGCTAAATGTAGATTCGTTGCTCTACCAATACCTGATTCTAGCATACCCCCACACCATAATTTTATTCCTGCTTTTTCACATAAATCATGAATTTCTATGGCGTTAGTTATCCCTCCTACCCTTGACACTTTTAAATTTATTACTTCTGCTGATTTTAAAGCGATCGCCAATTTGGTATCATGAAGAGAATTAATGCTTTCATCGAGACAAATAGGGGTATTAATTTGACGTTGTAAAGTACTATGACCTAATAAATCATCATAAGCCAAAGGTTGCTCAATCATAGTTAAATTTAACTCATCCATTGCCTGAAATAAAGCAACATCATCAAGGGTAAAAGCAGAGTTAGCATCCGCCATTAATAATAAATCAGGATATTTTTTTCTAACTTCTTGTAAAGGTTGTAAATTCCAATGAGGGGAAATTTTTAATTTAACTCTTTGATAACCTTCATTAACGTAACTTTCAACTTTGTCTAATAATTGATTAATATCTCCTTCTAAAGAAACACTAACACCGACTTTTATTTTATCTTTTACTCCACCTAAATATTGACGAAGAGAAACATTTTCAAATTTAGCAAATAAATCATATATTGCACAATCTAAAGCTGATTTAGCCATGTTATGCCCTCGAATTGGTGCTAATAAATCTCTAATTTCTTGAGGGCGATTAATTTTTTTACCGATAACTTTAGGAATTAAAAAATCTTTTAAAATATGACTAGCAGTGCTGATAGTTTCATAAGTATAATAAGGATTATCAAAAGTTGGACATTCTCCCCAACCCTTTTCACCTTCACTTTTCACTGCTACAATTAAACAAGTATGCTGTAATAATTCACCATTACTAAATTTAAAAGGAAAAATAAAAGGAATTGAAAGATTATAAAGCTCAATTTGTTCAATTTTCATAGTTTAGATTTGGAAACAAATTGAAAAACAATATAAAAAATAACTCCTAAAATAGCAAAAGTAAAAGCTAATTGTACGATGGATAAAACAGTTTTTAAAAGAGAAAAAGCAATCATGAAACCAAATAAACCAACAACAATTTTACCAGTGGAAGGTAAAGTAGCAAACCAATTTTTTACCGATGTAATTAAACTGCTAAAAGTTTTTGTTTTAATAGGCGTTGAATTTAAAATTTCAGCTTCTAATTCTTCTATGGTTTTTCTTTTGTTATTTTGTGAATTTGACATAATAGTGAATAGTCAGTAATATTAATAAGTAGCCATGTAAAATTAACTGTATATTTTTTCAAAGTTCGTAGTGATGGCTTTAGCCATTATAAATCAACAATAACTTAAAAGACCAACTAAAAAATTGATATTGATAAAATAGGCATCTTAGATGTAATTCCTCATTCCTTAACCATTTTCTGCCCAAGGAGAAAAATCTACATCTTCTGATTGTGCCATAGATTGATCAATTTCATCAATATTTGAGGCTAAAGTTTCAGAAGGAATAGTCTCAGAATTAACATTAGTAACATTAGTTTGATAATTAAAATCATTGGTTAATTGAGTATTATTATTAACTCCTTCATTTGACTTTAATAAACCTTTAATTTGAGCAATAATATCACCTAATTTACCCTCATCTAATAGAGTATTTATTAATGATAAACCACTGGTAGAAAGCAAAATTTTATTAATATCATTACCGCTATTTGTGCCATTACTATTTAATCCTGGAAACGCATAAATTCGGGCATCCCCTAAAACTCCGGGTTGTGGTGCTAAAGATTTGAGTATTTCGGGCAATTGAGGGGCAATTATGGGGAAAATGACTTTTATGAGGTCAGCCGTACGATTTGCGTCACTGAGAACGTTCTCCGCTTGAATAGCAGCTAATTTACCTTGGGCTTCAGCTAATAATCGATACTTTTCAGCATCAGCTAAAGTGCGGATAGATTCTGCTTCTAATTCTGCCGCTTGACGGGCAATTTCTGCTTGACGACGACGACGGAAAACATCGATTTCGACTACGTTTTGATCGGTAATTCGTTTTTCTGCCGCTTCTCTTTCAGCAACAATCAATGATAATTGTTTCTCCCTCTCGGCATTTTCTACTTGTCGGGCAGTTTTCACCGCTTCTTCAGCTTTGGCTTTTTGCGCTTCGGCGACAAATCTTTCTTTTTCTTTATCGGTAATGGCGATCGCCGCCTCTTTTTGAGCAATTTGAGATTGTTGATCAGCTTCAGCTATGGCAATTTGAGCTAGTAATCGGGTAGCTTCAACTGTACGTTGGCGATCGATTTCTGCTACTTCTGACTCTTGTGCTTGAGCGATTTGGGCAACTTTAAACTGTTTATTACGTTCTTCTAAAGCAATATTAGCATCAATTTGGCTCTGTTGTACTGCTAATTGTTGTTTAATTCTTTCCTCCTCAATGGCTTGTTGTTGCAAAATTTTATTCCGTTCAATTTTAGCCTGTTCTTGATCCCTTGCTTCTTGAACTTCTCTTTCTCTTTGAACTTTAAGAAATTCAATTTCTTTCATTTGTGTTAATTTAGCTTCTTCTTTCTGTTTATTAATAGTTAAAGATTGTTTTTCGGCGGCTAATTCTTGTTGTTGAATAGCCACTTGAGTATTTAATTCAATCTCTCTTTTTTCTCGTTGAGTTTCTAATTCAACTCCTAATTTTTGTTTGATAGATTTTTGGATTGTTTCTGTGCGTAAACGAACTCCTTGGGCATCAAAAAAGTTATTTTCATCATAGGTATCACTTTCTTCAATTTCTGAAACAGCAATATTATTTAAAGTTAAACCAACTTTTCGCAAATCTTGTTGGATTAAATTTAAAACTTCTTCCGCAAAACCTAACTTATCAGAGTCAATTTCAGCAATACTTTTTTGTTTTGCCGCCGCCCGAATAGCATCATCAGCACGTTTTTCGAGAGCATCTTTGATGTCAGATTCAGAAATTTTACCTTGTTTCGATAACCTTTGAGCCGCTGTTAAAACCGCATCTTTATCAGCACTAATACAAACATAAAAAGTAACTCGCATATTTGCTCGTAAATAGTCTTTTGTTCGCACAGCTAAATTCCCTTGTCTTACTACGTCAATAAAAATCTCTCTTAAAGGCACTCGAGTTAACTCATGAATACCTGGAATCACGATACAACCACCGTTAAGAATTACCTTTTTTTCTTTAGTAAATAAACCGCCATTTCTAACAAATGCCTCGTTATTAGGAGTCACAACATAAACCCTTGTATAACCCCAAATAGCAACTAAACCGAGTAATACTAAACCACCGATTAAACCTCCAAAAAAAGTCAAATTCCCTAAATTTACTTGGGCTAAAGTATGGGTATTGCTTAAAGGTATTTGAGCGATATTTGTCTTTAAATTACTATTAGATTTAGTGAAATTACTATCATATTGAATCAGATTATTAACTTCAATATTTTCTAATTTACTAATAGATAAAGTTTGAATAAACAGTAACCAAAATTTCATAATTTTACTCCTCAATATATGAAGTAACTTAATCCCCAATTAGGGTTACAGGCAAGATACCTGTGTTACATTTTTTCTTTATTCCCCCCTAAAGTTGGGCAACGAGGGCAAATTTTTAAGCTCCTCAATCTTCAACTCAGGGGATTTTTTTTCATTAGACACGAGTGCAAAATTCAAAGTAAAATCTGTTTTAAGGTGAAAAATGCTGATTTTTTAACTCATTACTTATTACTTATTACTCATTACTCGACTTGGTGCAAGAAGTCTATTATCAATTCCTAATTCCTTTTTCCTGATTCCTAATTCTTCATGGAATTAAGCCATTTATCTTGATCTGAAGTGTCTTTTGCGATCGCAATAAAACAATGTTTTTGACGATCAATAATTAAAATTTCCTGCCCTCGATGAGGTATAATCTTTGCCCAATCAGGTAAACAAACTTCAATAGTTACTAAATTACTGGCATTATCAACTACATCTGCTTGACCAATTCTACCATTAATTAAATAAGGTAATTGTTTAGAAGTCACAGTTCCAATACTACCAATCAGGCGATCGCCATCAGTTTCTTCCCCAAAATTAGCAAAAATTTTACCGATAGGATGAGAAAGCACTCTACCAACCCAAATACTAAAAAAGAAAGAAATAAAGAAAATGAAAACGGCGAAAAAACCACTAGGAATGGCATTAAGAAAACCACCAATGGTAACATTAAGAAACCAACCGGCTACTCCCCAAGTAGAAAAATCAATGGCAAGGAGAATTAAAAAAGGACATTTTCCCACTCCTAACCATGACAAAACAAACAAAAAATTAACATCAGAATCAGTATCAAAATCAGGAGTTATATGATTATCCACCTCACTATCTAAATCCACATCGGTATCCATATCCACATCAGCATCAAAATTTACATCAGTATCTAAATCTTGATCTTCTCCCCCACCCGTGAGAATCACAAGAAGAAATAAAAAAATACCAATGCCTAGAAAAATCCAATAGGTTAAATTTGCCGTATCAAAAAGCATTTTGATAATTAAAAACAGATCAAGGAACTTAATAAATAAATAATAGTTCTTATTTTCTAGCTTAACTTTAGATTTGGGAATTGTTGAAAATGTAAAGAAAATCTTTATATATAGCAATTCTATCCCCCTTGAAAAAGAGGAATTCAATTTTTTGTTTGTACCTGATCATCACTATTAAGCTATAAGTAATGGTATTATTTTGTTTTCATTTACATAAAACTACAAAAAACATTGATATAGTGAAAGTATAAGTGATAAATCAATTATTCACTATATCTGATATGTTATTGTGGGAGTGCCATTTAGTAAAATAGTCGTCTCGATCAAACATCATCACTCAAATTAATATCTTTAAACAATTATGTCGAAGAAAAAATCGTTATTAAATAAAGTAAAAAATGTCAGTTTAGTTAGTGCAACTTTAATTAGTTGCTGGTTAACCCAAACTACAAAATTATTGGCATTGCCCCAAGAAGTAATTGTCCAAAAACTTAGACCCATTCCTGTCTTTACTGTTGCTGATAGTAAAGGAGCTCCTCTTATTGCTTCTAATGATAAAGATGGTAAAGTCGCAGGAGTTTTTATCAGTAAAGAAGACGCTAATAATTTTGTAGCAAAATTGAAACAAGAAAATCCTGAATTAGGTAAACAAGTACAAGTTATTCCTGTTTCTTTAGGGGAAATTTTTGAGTTAGCCGAAAAAAATAGTAAAGAAAAAGATGCCATCAATTTTGCCTATGTACCTTCAAAAAGTCAAGTAGATCAAGCAAAAAAACTGAATAATCAATATCAAGCAGGAGTACCTTTATTTGTTGCTAGAGCTGGAGATGATCAAGGTTATTTAACTATAAAACAAAATGATCAAGAAGTAATACCATTCTTTTTTGATCAAAAACAGGTAGAAGATTTAGTCGAAAGTTTTAAAAAATCTCAACCTCAATTAGCTTCTAGTGTGAAAATTGAAGTTGTTATCTTAGAAGGAATGTTAGAAGCATTAAAACAAGGACAAGATGAAATGCTTACTAAAATAATACTGTGGCCTTCTAAAGAATCCATCGAGTTTCTTCGTGCTAATGCACCTAAAAAATAATGAGGAATGAGGAATGAGGAATTAATAAAATCAGGGATAAATCCCTTAATACAAACTATAGTAAATGTTTTATACTGTGAAATATTAACTATTCCAAATAAACTCGATTTTTTCTGCTATTAATTTTCCTTGTTGATACCTTTTTTCTGGGTTATTTTCGGTTAACAACACCGTCACATGACCCATTTTTCTGCCTATACGAGATTCTGTTTTTCCATACCAATGAACCAATGCACCTAATTTTTTAATAGCTTCTCTTTTCTCTAAATATTCACTATTTGCTGATTCATAACCAAGTAAATTTACCATTAATGCTCCAGAAGTTTTTAAATTTATATTACCTAAAGGTTTTCCCGTAATTGCCTGTAACTGCAAAGCAAATTGAGAAGTTTCACAAGCATCTAATGTGTAATGTCCTGAATTATGAGTGCGGGGTGCTGTTTCATTTACTAAAATTTTCCCGTTTTTGCTTAAAAATAGCTCAATGGCTAATACCCCGACATAATCCAACTCTATTAATAGTTTTTTGGCGATCGCTTCAATTTCCTTAATTTGCTCCAAAGTGATTAAAGCAGGGGCGATTAC
This sequence comes from Geminocystis sp. GBBB08, assembly GCF_016743215.1. Lineage (GTDB taxonomy): Bacteria > Cyanobacteriota > Cyanobacteriia > Cyanobacteriales > Cyanobacteriaceae > Geminocystis. Next base: position 34,598 of record NZ_VRZC01000013.1, on the reverse strand, counting down.
CCAACGGCAGACTTGATTTTCTTGATAGGTTTCCACCACTGGATATATCTTAATTTCATTATTAACACTACGAGCGGCGACAATAGCTAATTCTCGCTCAAAAGGAATGAATTCTTCTATTAATAAAGGAATACCATTAAATTTAGGCAAAATCGAGCTTAATTCTTCTCTATGCTTAATGATGACAGTTCCTTGTCCATCATAACCGTGACGACGGACTTTTAACACTAAGGGAAAAGAAAAAGACTCAAAATCCGCCTCCGAATTATAAGCCTGAAAATGAGGCACACGAAAACCATGATTTTTCAAAAAATATCTTTGCTCATATTTATCCAATAACGGAGATAAACTAGAAAGACGAGGATAAAAACAGCCCCCTTTATCCGCTAACTTTTGCAACTTTTCTAAATTAACAAACTCATTCTCAAAAGTAATCACATCACAGTTTTGAGCTAATATATCAGTGGCGATGGCATCATCAATATCGGCAAAAACAGTCTGAGTAGCTAAACTCACAGCAGAATCAGAATGATGAGGAGTTTGTACCCATAAATCAATATTTTCCAATGGTGCAACTTGTGCCATCATCCATGCTAACTGACCACCGCCAATAACTCCAACTTTTTTTCTCATTGCTATTTTTTTGCACTAATTATTTTAGGATTATTTTTCGCCTATTACTCAGATCTTACACTATTCGTCATAAATCAGGCGGTTAGGGGAGCGGATTTGGGAAAAGAGATGAGGGAAGAGTGATAAGAATTGATTTTAAAGCTATTGAAATTGATTTTTTTGCTTTTATCTCCTTAGTATTAATGTATTGGTGCAAGATCTCAATATTACCGATTGCCGATGATTTTAATTTCCGTCTATAGTTAAAAATTTTTCTAATGCTACAACCATATTAGGGGGCCAACGTCTAACTTCCTTCAACCATTCAACATCTTTATAACGACTATCAATGCCAATAGTAGCAACCCAATTACTTTCAGCTTCCCCTTGTTTCCCATTTTCCCATAAAACCGCCGTTAAAGCAGCTCTCATATCAGGAAACATCGGATATTTACGCACAAGATTACGCATTTTTTTTAAAGCTTCATCTTTTTTGCCGATTTGATACAAAGCAAGAGATTCATTCGCACCAGCAAAGGCAAATTGAGGGGATAATTCTGTGGCTTTATGATAATATTTCACCGCCGTTTCCCAATCTTTTAATCCAGCTTTCGCATTACCCAAGTTATTATAAGCCATAGCATCTTCTGGATCTAATGTCAACACTTTTTCATAATCAGCGATCGCTTTTTCATATTCTTTTAAACTTTCATAGGCAGTACCACGATTAAGATAAGGATCTGGTGCATTCGGTGCAAGTTTGATAGACTCGTTATAGTCAGCAATAGCTTCTTCTAATTTATTTTGACTAACTCTAGCGTTGCCACGGTTACTCCACACGGCGGGATTTGTAGGGAATTTTTCGATTAATTGACTCCAATAGTTTTCGGCGAGGGTAAAATCACCTTTTTCCGTTGCTTTTAACGCTTCTTCAGCGATATTTTCTCCTTCTTGTAATTGTGCTTCCGTAAAGGGAGTATTAATTATTTCTGTGGCGATGGTAGGGGTATTAAAAAAAAACAGACAAAAAAGCACCGTGACGATAATTAGTCTTAACATATAATTTAGCCCATAAGAATAAAATAGCAAAAAAACACTTTCTGAATTTTAACTTATATTCCGCATAATTAATATTTTAATAGCTTAGTAGCTCATTCTTAATTGTCAATCGTTAAAATCGCATCTGATAACGCACTTTAAATTCTCCATATATATAGTCATAAGAAACTGTCACATTAGAGTTATCTTTCACTTCATACACCCCCTCTACTAACGGAAAAACTCTCAAATCTTTCATTCCTAAAGGTTTACCCCATGTACTTACTTTTTCATTGACCCCAAAACTGATATTATTGGCTAAAGGTACTAAAATAAATTGTACTAAACCATTTTCAAATAATTGCTCTCCACTTAACTCCTGTAATTGAGTGGCTAAATTGAACAATTGTCCCCCTATAATTAAGTTAATTAACTCCCCTTCACTACGGTTAGGTGTACTACTAAGAGACACTAAAGGGGAATTTAATAGATTCAAATTTGTGCCTTGTTTATTTAATACCGCTAAATTGATACATTGTGACACTTTATCTAATTGTGAGGGTGATAGTTGTATATTATCAGCTATCGGAGTAGAAGCAGGTACACGACACACACCATAATTATTATCTCCTAATACTGGTAATAATTGAGCTAATCCTCCTTTAATTCCTAATACCACCTGTATATTTTCTCCCCTTCCTCCCCTTATAATCGGATCGGATATTTCGTTTTGTTGAGTAGTTGGTAATTGTCTCGAATAATCTACAATGTCAGCTTGTAACTCTAAATCAATGTCAGGATTGAGGATATTTTCATTTTTATCAAAGATTATTCTATTATTATTCGTGCGAGATAAGAAAAATGTAGTTTGTCCTACAGCTAAATCAGAAGTTAAACTTACTAAAGGACTTGCACCCCCCAGATAAATTTGCCCTCTACGGATGTTTATTGCCCCATCGGCCCTAAGATTTTCTAAATTAAGTACTCCCCCGTTAAGCACTAATTCTCCGCCAAATAAAAAGCGATAAAATCGCCATTGATTTGCTGTTGTATTATTTAGTTTTAAAGTAAAATTTTGTAACTCTGGCTGAAAGAAACTAGAATTTGAGGCGGATTTTTTCCCCAACCAATCTTCTGACAGTTGTTTATTTTTGGGTTGGGATACATTATTATTGGTTTCTGTTTCTCTAAGACTAAAGTTACCATTATTTAAACTTACATAACCGCCAATTTTAGGTTTTAATACTGTACCATCAATCTTGATATCAGCATCAACTTTTCCTGAGTAAATATTTTTTACTTGTAAGGCTTGATTAGGAATATTTAAAGTTAGAATATTTTCGTTATCTTTTAATGGATTGATTAGGGGTAAAATTCCAGTTATCTTAATATCAGTATTGTTAATTTTTGCCTCTAAATTACTTACATCAATTGCTTGTTTTTCTTCTATTAAGTTAATATTGCCTGATAAATTAACAGGAGTATTTAAACTAACACTATTTATTATTGCATCTTCAAAGTTTATGTTTCCTCCTAGCTTTATTTTATCAATATTAAAGTTATTAAACAGCTTATTAAATGAATCTATTTTTATGGCTAAATTTGTTGATATTTTTCCTTGCTTTAATTGCAATTGCCCTTTGGTAAGTAATTCTAAAAATGTTATGTTTTCGGTATCTAGTTGTAAATTAATAATCGCAGGTTTATCTGTTATAGTTAATGGATGGTAAGGCAGAGAAGCATTAAAATTAATATTTTTACTATCAATAGTTGCTATATCTAGTTGATAGTTTTTATAGGTAAATTCGGTGTTTATTTTATCTTCAATTATTGCTCCATCGAGGGCAGTATTATTTAAAGTTAGGTTGCCTTTTATTTCAGGATTGAGCAAATTTCCAGCGATGTTACCTTCCATATCAATTAAACTGTTAATATCGAAAGGTAGAGGAAAAAAAGCAGTAACGAAATCTAGAGGAAAGTCTATTATTTGAAACTTACCTTCTTGGGTTTTTGGTGATAGATTTCCGGCAAAGAAAATTTGACTGTTGCCAAGATTTAAGCGAAAAGGATTGACTGTTAGATTATCATTTTTGAAGTTGGCATTTAAGGCAATTTTTTGAATGGGAATTGCTTGACTTTCTTGTATTATTAAACCCAAACTATTGACGATATTCGGAAAAGGTTGTTGCGGTAGCCATTGCCATTGATTGCCTTCTAAGTTAACCCCAATCTCAGGTAACGATAGTTTGCCACCGAGAAGAATCTCCCCTTCATAAGCGCCCGATATATCTAAATCATTAGGTATTGTACCAGATTCTATTTGTTTTGCGATCGCCCGGATTTGATCATCTATACTAGAAAGTAGATTAACTTTTGTTTTGATGGAATCATCTTGGTTTCCTAAAGATTGACTAGGGATAGCAGAAGCGGCAACGAAATAATTTTCATTTTGCCATTGTTTTAGTAAACCAGTTAAGGTAGCGACATCGGTTATTTTCAAGGTGTTAAAAATGTCTTCAATTTTGCCTTGTAAGTTAATTTTGCCTTGGATGTCTTGAGTTGCTAAGTTAATTTTTCCTTGCAAGTCATAGATAGTTTCACCAAATTTTAGTTGCCCGTTATCTAATTGAGCGATATTATTTTGATAGTAAAAATTAGTGGTAAATTGCTTACCGATAATGTTGCCAATACCAAGATTATTTAACTTTAAGTCACCTTTAGCAGTTAAGTCAGTTAAATTAAGAGTAAAATTTGTCGCCAAGTTTCCTTGAATTTTCCCCTTGATTCCATAACTAATCACCGGTTGCAGTTGCAGAGTTTCTAAAGAAAAGTTGTGAAGGGAAACAATAAACTGATTATCTTCTCGTCTTCCTTGAAAGTTGAAGGGGAAGTTTCCTATTTTATTAATTTCTAAACTATTAGGAGTGAAGGGTAAAGTTAAATTTGCCGAAGGAATTGATAAATTTTGTTTGACAAAGTTAGCGGCGATGATGTCTTCTTTTCCTCGTAAATCTAAGACAATTTTTTGACTGGGATTGATAGCAACTTTTCCCGTCAACAAAGACTCAAATTTTAGTTGATTAAAGTTAAGGTTAGTTAGGCTTAAGTTTCCCTCAATATTAAGATTATTTTTACCTAGTGGATTAGTTAATAAATTTTGCGCCGACAAGACTCCTTGAAAATTAACCTTGCCTTCAAGATTCAGTGATTGCGGAAGAAAATTGACACCTTGACGAGAAGATTCTTGAGAAAAAAGTTGATTAATAGGAATAATATTTAAGTTAGAGTTAGCTGTTACTTGCAGTTGTAAATTATTAACATCTGGTTTAGTTAAGATATTGACAAGATTAAAATTACCTTTTGCATTGACAGTATTTTTCCCTGCCTCAATAAACGCTGACTCAAGATTGACAGGAAAAGAAGTGATTTTCTCGCCAAAAACGGGAAGATTTCCCCTCATATTTATTTCACTGTTGACGTTATTAAATTGCTTAACTCCTTTTATCTCTTTTTCAAGGAAGAAAGAAGAAGGAAGAAAAGCCAATTGTTGATTAAAACTTTCGAGATTAAGATTTTGAGTTTTAATATTACTTTGCCATTGACTGTTATTAATTTTCGTAGAGAGGAAGATTCTTCCTTGCGCAATATTTGTTTTACCATCCACAAGAAGATTTAAACTCGGCAAAGGAGAAAAACTTTGACTATCTATATAGTTAATCGCAAAAGTCACTAACTCAGAAAAATTACTAGAGATACTGATATTAGTATTGAGATTTTTAGCATTTATCTTCGTCTCAGGTAACAGTTGAGAAAGGGAAATATTTTTCGTGACTCCATCTAAGGAAAAGATGCCATTATTTATCCTTGCCTGGGTATTAAAATTACCATCCGCTAACCTACCTTGAAAATTTCCCGTCAAGTTAAGACTATTAATAGTAGAAAAATTATGGAAGTTAAAAGATTGTCTAGCTAATTGATATAACTCCTTCGTTTTTGCTGACAAATTTATCTGACTAGAGTTAACTTCACCATTAAGAGTAGGAATAAATTGATTAAGACTAAGTTGACTAAGAAAATCCGCAGAAAATTCTGTCTTTTCCTCATCAATTTTAGTAGCAGTTTCAACTAAACCATTTTCAATGCGTAATTGACTATCAGCAGAAAAAGTTAAACTCGGAGGAAGATTCTCTCTATTTTCGTTACCGATGTCAATTAACTCCTTAACGTCACCACTAATTTTAAATTGACTACTAATAAGATGAGTAGTTGTCGGTAAAGAAGGGAATAAATTATTGACAGAAATTTGATTAGCCTTACCGTTAATAAATAAATTGCCATTAACTAAACGAGTATCTAATCGTAAATTACCATCATTGATAACAAGGTTAACTTTTCCTTCTCCTTCTACATTATTAAAATTAATTTTTGCCAACCCGTTACTTTCATCATGTCTCTTCTCTTCCTTTTCAGAAATATTAACTAACAAATCTCCCTGTCTCTGTGTCTCCTCTTCTTCAAAACTTCCTTTTAAACTAATATCTAAATCTTTCGCTTTTATCGGCAAAGAAAAATTGACGGGAAGATTCTCACAGTTAGCAGAAGTTTGACAAAATTGATCAAGGAAAGGAGTTAGATTGATATTGTTACTAAGTGCGGAAAGTTGCCAAGTTTTTTCCTTAAAATTACTCTCACCATTAATTTGGATACGACTTTTATTTATGACTAACTCGGTATCCAGAAGATTAACTTCATTTTTGTTGATAACAAATTTTCCTTGTGTCGAAATGATTCCTAATTTTTCTCCCGTTATATTCGGCAGTGAAAAAGATATTCTTCCTTGAGGTTGGTTAAGATTCCCTTTAATTTCTCCTGCTGTCAACAAATTTCCTATATCAATGCCAGTTGGTAAAATATCATAACTATTAATTAACTCTGTGGAAGGTAAATTGGCAGTAAATCGAAAATTGAAAGGAATCTTCTCCACTTTTATTGATTTTCCTTCGTTAAGAGTTTGACTAAAATTAGTATTAATCACTCCTTGAGTGACAATTTTCCCTCCTGTTGGTGGTTTAACCGTTACTTCTTTGATGGTGACGTTATCTAAATTTGCCAAAAATTGACTATTAATTTCTCCTAACTCTAATTTATCTACTTGACTATTTTTTATCCTCACTTTTCCTAAAATTTGCGGATTGTCTATTTCTCCCTTGACAAGAAAATTCCCTGATAATAAACCATCAACTTTAACAGGTGATTGAATATTTAAACTCGGTAAAACTTTACTGATAATAACGGGATTAAGATTCGCCATCAAATTATAACCAGTGTCGATACCAATATCACCCTTAACAAAACCTCCTAACTCACCGAAAGTAAAATTAGCAGTTTCAATATTAAGAGAATTGTTTTGCAAATTTAAAGAAGCATTACCAGTAAAACTTTTTTCCAAGAGGGGAATCTTCCTCGATTTTTCCTTATCTGTTACCTTCTGAATATTATTAATCTCTTTGCTAACATTAATCTCGTTAATATTGAGTTTTCCTTCCACATCTTCTAAGCTAATTTTACCGGTGATAATTGTCTGTGGAAATTGTGGCAAAGAAAGAGTAACTAATTCTAAATTACTGTTAAGTCTTCCTTCCTTTATCTCTAAAGGTAAATTAGGAATTAATGAGACAACTTCAGGCAAATAAAGATAACGAATTTCTAACTCATTTTTACTACTGGTGTTGCTTAATAAAGTTTCTCCCTTAATGTTAATCTCACTATTATTAATCGTATTCTCTAACTCATAACTTAAAGGTTGAGTATCATTATCATAAATTAACTTAAGTTTTCCTTTCGTTTTTATCTCTACCGCCTTTGTTTCCATATTCGGAGTAATGGCGATTTTGCTATGATTTAACCTTAAACTAATAATTGTCTCAATCGGTAAAGGGGGTAACTTTAGAGAATTTGGTAACGTCTTTTGCTTCTGAATATCAAATAAAGTATCTAACTGCGCATAACCATTGACATCGGAGGCGATAATATCTAACAATAAATGACGATGGAAAATTAAAGACAACAAATCTACATTAATTTTTATAGCGTCTATTTCGACAAAACTAACATCTTTTTTTGTGGGTGGAATCGCTAAATTTTCAATAATAACTTGATTCCAAGAAAAACTGGTAACTTTCCCTAAACTAACATCCCTGTCAAAAATTCTTTCTAACTCTTTTTCCATTTGTGAAGGAATAACCTTTGTGATTAAATGCCGACTTACGACATAACCACCAGCAACAATCGCCATTATTGTTAACAAAGAAACCAACTGAGTCTGGGGTTTTGCGATGATAGCAGTCAATTTTTCCCCGAAACTTAACGACTGTTGTTGATTCTCTTCTGAATTCCTTGGTTGTTGATTAGTCATCTCCTCAATCTCCTGATTATCCTTATCCTTAGATAATAACTTAATAGTATTCTTTGCGTCTTTGCACTTTTTCTTCTCTTTTTTTTACTATTTCTTTTCTAGTCGAAAATAAAACAACCCTGTTAAGATTAAAGGAGAGTTATAAGAGATTTCTATAACTTTAACTTTATTTCCCTAAGAAAAAATTTTATCTTCTCATTAATCCCCTACTTATTCACCCCATCACTATTTATTAGGCATCTCCAATAATTAAAAATGCAATCAATTCTAATAAACTATTTATGAATTTAGGCTATGTTTTTAATGATCCCTGAGTTAAAATCAGATTTTTTGGAGAAGTCTATTGTTTTATAACTTTTAAGTACTTGTAATGACCAGTTAAACAAGTTCTTCTACTACTAAAGCATTACTTAATAAAATTTTGGGAAGATCAAGAATAGTCATCATTTTATCCCGATAAGGAGCAGTGCCTTGTAAATACTCATCGTTAAAGGAATGAAGGGCAGTAGGTATAGAAGTAATCTCTTTTGGATTTAAGAACATTACATCAACAACCTCCTCTACTTTTATTCCCGCCACTATATCATCTACTTGTACCACGATCGCCTGAGATTTATTACTCATATCCTTTTGGGAAAGATTTAGTAAATTTCTAATATCTACCAAAGTTAAAATCTCTCCTCGTAAATTCATGTTACCAATGATATGATGAGGGCAACACGGGATTGGGGTTAAATGACTAATATCGGTAAATTCTCTAACAATACTTAAATCCATTCCGAAAAACTCATCGTCTAAAGCAATAATGGCAAGAGGTTTATAACCTTCTTTTTCCTCAGTTTCAGTTGTTTGTCTTAAATTATTAGCTCGTTGACGGTAAATTTCTCTTTCTTCTGAAGTCGCATTTGGACAAAAAACGGGTCTTTTTTCTAAAGCTAAATAATCTTCATTAATATTATCTTGAGAAAGATCACTTAAATCTTGAGTAATTTCTTGTTTTTCGATGTAATGGATTAAATGATTTGAGTCAAGAATCACGATAATATTCTCATCTTTTCGGGCAATACCAGAGATAAATTTACGCCGTTGACTAACAATAGAATCTCTACCGATAGAAATTTCCTCACTAATAGCAGTATCTTCAATATTTTTGACTTCTTCGACTTGATTGACAATGATACCAACCCTTAAATTATCAGATTTAAGAACAATAACACTATCTGTAATATGATGATCTTCTTCATGATACCCAAAACGAAGATTAATATCCATTACAGGCAAAATTTCACCTCGCACATTTACCACTCCAATAATATCTCTAGGGGCTTCGGGAATGGGAGTTAATTCGGGTAAAAAGAAAATTTCCTCAACGGCAAAGGTATCGATACCATAAATTGAATCATTGAGGGTAAAAGTAAGATAAGGATGATCTTTCATAATAAATAATCTAAATTTTTTGCTGAAGGGAAGTAATGGGCAATAGGCAACGATGCTCTAGGTTAATACGACTTACGCAATAATAAGGGGATTGTGTTAATTGGAAAATTAAGGGGTTGAGATTGCTTCGTGCCTCGCAATGACGATTTACTAAGTTATTGATCCCTAATTCCTAATTCCTAATTCCTAATTAAACAAGTTCTTTTAGTTCTTTTGTAACATCATTGAGCTTTTGTGTCCCAATACGAGTTTGAGTAATACCTGCGGAGGTTTCTCTTGCACCCTGATTAATCGCATTCATAGCCGTTAAGACTTGTTCAAAAGCAGTGGATTGTTGACGAATATTGAGGGCGATTTGTTGGTTATTCATCACTACGTTATTAACGGATTCTTTTACCCCAGCAAAGGCAAGGGCGGTATTTTGAGCGATTTGCATACCTGAATCTACAGTTTTTGTCCCTTCATCGGTTACCATTACCGTTGTGTTGATGGAGTTTTGAATTTGGGATACTAAACCGTTGATTTTTTCGGCTGATTGTTTACTTTGATCTGCTAATTTACGAATTTCGGCAGCAACTACAGCAAAACCTTTACCATGTTCTCCAGCTCTAACTGCTTCCACCGCAGCATTAAGGGCTAACATATTAGTCCGGTTAGCAATATCACTTACTAACTGGGAAATACTCCCGATTTGGTTAGTTTGTTCGCTTAACTGCATTATTTGCTCGGCGATCGCACCTACTTTATGTTTAAGTTCATTCATTTCTGAGAGAGTTTGTTGTACCGCATGATCTCCATTTTCTGCTAACTGTAAGGCTTCCCTCGCAGCATTAGCGGCGGATTCGGCTTGTTCAGATGATTGACGAGAAGAAGCTCCTAATTCATCCATTGTCGTGGTAGTTTCATTAACAGAAGCGGCTTGTTGACTGGAAGTACGATCCTGTTGTTCAATGGTAGCGGCAATTTCAGTGCTAGATGTCGCAATTTGAGCAGTAGCATCGTTGAGACGACGGGTGATATTGAAATAAATAATAAACGCAAATGTTAAAGAACCTGCTACAATAATAATGCTAGTCAATAAAACTACTTTTTGGAGCGCGTTGACGGATTCATTTTGTTTTGTGGCATATTCTTCAAAAATTTCTTTTTCTTTAGCCTCAAATTCATCTAATATTTCTGTTACTCTGCCCATAGCAGCTCTTCCATCTTCAGCAATCCATTTTTTGATTGCCGCTTCATTTCCTTGAGATCGAGCAACATCTAATAAATCTTGGTTGAGTTGAGTCATTTCCGCAAAAACTTTTTCAAATTCATCTAATCTTTTAATTTGTTCCTCATTTTTGACTCTTTTTTGAATAGATTTAAGAGTATCTTGTACTTCTTTGATCGAATCTTTAAAGTTATCAAGACTGGTTTGATCTGGGTTGAGTAAATAACCACGGGTTGCTCGAGAACTAATTTGTACATTTTCCGTCAAATTGATTACATCTTGCATGATAAAGCTAACGTTGTCTGTTTCGGCAATAGCTTCTTTTAATTGTCCAATATTTCTAACTACTAAAACGGGAGCGATAACCGATAAAATAATGGGGATGGCATAACCAATACCTATCCAATATCTAATTTTTAAACCTTTACTAATTCCCGTAGCCATGTATTTTTCTCCTTAGATTAATTATTTTTTGACATAATATTAACAATATTTAACTATTTTTTTACTAAATTTATAATTTTTGATAATCAATATTTGTTAACCTCATCTGGAAGTCAAAATAAGTAGGTAAGCAAAATCAATACTGCATTTTATTTTTGGGCATACTAGGAGAATAAGGGGCAATTAAGGGGTTTAAACCTTGTGCCTTGCCTATGTACAATTTATTTTGCACTGGTATTAATAGCCTAAGAATCATCATGTAGTAGTACTCTATAGTTGAAGTCTTTTTATAACTAAAATAGTTGCTATATTGAATCTTGACTATTTACTATTTATTTTTTCCTCTACTTTCAATATAGTCTTATTCGTAAAATAAGAGCTATTTTTTTACAATTTTTATTATTTCTTTTTATTTATCTTTTTTTGCTAAAAATTTAATTCCTGATCATCAAAATTTATGTCAAGATAAAGATTAGGTGATGATAAACCGTCAATAGATAATTAATTTTGTACATTTATGACACAAACGACTATCGCAAATTATGGTTCATGGCGATCGCCAATTAGTTCAGATTTAATTGTATCCGCTACCATTGGTTTAGGTGCAGTAAAATTTGACAGAAAAGAAATCTATTGGCTAGAAAGTCGTCCATCGGAAGGCGGTAGATCAGTGATCGTGTGTTTAAATGAAGATGGTACAACGGTGGATATTACCCCAAAACCTTTTAATGTGCGTAGTCGTGTTCATGAATATGGTGGTGGTGCATTTTTGATTCATGAGGGCATAATTTATTTTAGTAACTTTACCGATCGACAGATATATGTACACAAAAAAGGAGAAATACCGCAACCCTTAACTGCTGAATCTTCCTTACGTTATGCTGATTTTGCCTTAGATAAGACTCGTAATCGGTTAATTTGTGTGGCTGAAGATCATACTAATCCTAACACTGAACCTGAAAATAAACTTGTTACCATTGATTTAACCACTGGAAAAGTTCAAAACCTTGTCACAGGGGCAGATTTTTACTCTTCGCCCCGTATTTCTACAGATAATGCTCAATTAGCATGGTTAGCTTGGTATCATCCTAATATGCCTTGGGATAGTACAAAATTATATTTAGCGGATATTAACCCCGATGGCAGTTTAACCAATATCCAATTAGTAGCAGGGGGAGAAAATGAATCGATTTGTCAGCCTGAATTTAGCCCCAACGGTACATTATACTTTAGTTGCGATCGCCGTAATTGGTGGAATATTTATCGCCGAGAAGAAACAGGAGAAGTAACGTCTTTATACGCATTAGATGCCGAATTTAGTTATCCTCATTGGGTTTTTGGAGAGTCAGTTTATGGTTTTGCTGATGAAAATACTATTATTTGCACTTATATCCAAGATGGCATTTCCCATTTAGCTAGTTTAGATACTAAAAATAAAAGCCTAACTAACCTTAATATTTCTTTTACCAATATTGCTTATTTACAAGTCAAAGGCAATAATATTTTGTTTACAGGAGGCTCTCCAACCCAACCCACAGGAATTGTAAAAATCAACATTGCCACGGGGGAAACCAAAATTCTCAAACTATCGAGTAACTTAGATATAGATCAAGATTACTTAAGTCAACCCCAACAGATAGAATTTCCTACCAGTAATAATAAAACTGCTTTTGCGTGGTATTATCCTCCTAAAAACAAAGATTTTCAAGCACCTAAAAACTCATTGCCTCCTTTATTAGTCAAAAGTCACGGAGGACCTACAGCGGCCACCACTGCTAGTTATAATTTAAAGATACAATACTGGACAAGTCGAGGTTTTGCTTTTGTGGATGTCAACTACGGTGGAAGTACTGGTTATGGTAGGGATTATCGCTTAAGATTAAATAAAAACTGGGGCATTGTCGATGTGGAAGATTGTATCAATGTTGCTAAATATTTAGTTAAACAAGGAGAAGTTGACGAAAATAAATTAGCAATTTCTGGTGGTAGTGCAGGAGGTTATACTACTTTAGCTGCTTTAACTTTTGATGATACTTTTAAAGCAGGAGCAAGTTATTATGGTGTCAGTGATTTAGAAGCCTTAGCCAAAGATACCCATAAATTTGAGTCTCGTTATTTAGATAATTTAATCGGTAAATATCCCGAAGAAAAAGCAATTTATCAAGCTCGATCTCCTATTAATCACATCGATAAATTATCATGTCCTGTGGCATTTTTTCAAGGATTAGAAGATAAAATTGTCCCCCCAAATCAAGCAGAAATGATGGTAAAAGCTCTTGAAAAGAAGGGAATTAAAACAATTTATGTCACTTTTCCTGATGAAGCGCATGGATTTAGAAAAGCCGAAAATATTAAACGAGCTTTAGATAGTGAATTTCAATTTTATGTGCTAATTTTTAATATAAATAGGAAAGGTTAAGAATTTTATGCCAAGGCAACGGGTTTAAGCCTCATCCCCCCTAACTCCCCTTAACAAAGGGGGAATTATAAAGAAGAATGGTAAATTCTTTTTTGGAAACCGCCTTAAGCCATTCGATCACCCAGTGCCTCCCAAGGCGATCGCCTCCCAATCAAATAGCAGACTCTAAAAACGCCCAAGTTGAAAAAAGGGGATTTCAATTTTTTGTTTGTCCCTCATATTAAACTCTAGTCTTACTGACAGCGATCGCCTATTTTTTGTTGAAGTTAAGGTTTTATTTCCAACCAGCACGATCCATAATTTTGACTGCATTAGCTAAATTAGGTCCAACTCCTGTTAAAGAAGTGGTTGAAGTTCTAAACGTACCAAAACTTTTTAATAAAGGATCAATTTCTGCACCCTTAACCACCGGATACTCAAAATTACCTTTTGCAAAATAGTTTTGTGCTGAGGGGCTAGTTAAATACTCTAAAAATTTGATAGCACCAGCTCGATTAGGGGCATTTTTTAACACTCCACCACCACTAATATTAGAAAAAGCACCACTTTGTCCTTTACCTTGATTAGGGAAAAAGACACCTATACTATTAAAAATTTCTTTCTTTTGAGGATCTTTAGAAGTACCATAACTTCCTAAATAATAAGTATTAGCAACTGTTAAATCAGCAATTCCTGCGGCTACAGCTTCAAATTGATCCCGATCGCCACCTTGGGGTTGACGGGCAAAATTAGCAACGACATTCTTTGCCCATTGTTCTGTTTTTGCTGATCCTTGAATGCCTAAAAGCCATGCGGTTAAAGACTGATTGTAAATATTGGTAGAAGTACGCATAATCAATTTCCCTCGCCATTTCGGATTTCCTAAATCTTCATAAGTAGATAGTTGACTAGGATTAATTTTTCCTTTTCTATACATAATCACTCGAACTCTAGTACTAAATCCAAACCATTCATTTTTAACCGTATCTCGTAGATTGGGGGGAATTCGTTGATTTAAGACGGAAGAATTAACAGGAGCAAAAACTCCCGCTTGTTGGGCTAACCAAATATTTCCCACATCTGCCGTCAAAAAAATATCTGCCGGAGAATTACGCCCTTCACTTTTAATTCTTTGTAATAATTCCTCTCCTTTTCCTTCCACTAAATTGACTTTTATACCAGTTTGTTTTTCAAAATCAGTATATAGTTTCATATCCGTATTGTAGTGACGAGACGAATAGAGATTAATCTGTTTGTTTTGTGCTGAACTTTTACCTACTCCCGTTAATTCAGCTAAAGCCACTGCCGAAACTGCTGCTCCTGTACCTAAAAATATTCTTCTGCTAATTTTATTCATGGACTCTTGGTTTTGAAAAATTTTATCTGAAATTTATTTTACCAGTATTGAGAATTAATTGCACTAATTATGATATTTTTTAGCAAAAAGATTATATAATATATTCTGCATATTGGTCAAAGAAAACTAAATATAGCAGATAACGAGTTGATTAGAACGTTTTGAGATTCCTCTCTATGCTCGGAATGACAACTATAGATTTCGAGAATGTCTTAACTAACTCGTTTATTGCTATATAAAGATCAAAAGGCTAACTCAAAGTCGTCAAAATATTGAGAGCAAAAAAAAAGGTGGGAAAGCCCACCCACAAAATTTTGATGATGAAGATTGCCAACTATTTAATCTTCGTAAAGACGACACTCCGCCGCATCAGGGTTAGCATCACAATATTGCTCTAAAGATGTCTTCTGAGGCTCATTGTTTTTCTGATGAGAGGCTTCTGCTTGTAATTCTTCCACCGCATCCCAGGCGGCTGCACATTCAGGAGAATCTTTTCCACTCACATCACAAACCTCCCTAGCTTCTTTTAGTTCTTCTTGAATTTTCTCTTGTATATTAGTCATATTTTAGATATTCCTTTGAATATTTTTTTATCCCTACTAATAGCTTATAACAGAATTTTATGATTTGTTATCGGGAAATATCCCATTGCCATTTTCAAAATTATATATTAATCTCAGGAAACTATCACAATTTTTGGTTAAGATTTCATTAGAGTTCATAATTGATTATTCCTCTACCATGAAAATTACTGATAGCATCAAGATGGCGATTACTACTTTACTGGCAAATAAAATGCGTAGTAGTTTGACTATGTTAGGAATTATTATAGGTAATGCTTCTGTGATTTCTATGATAGGTATTGGACAAGCAACACAAAAATTAGCGGCGGATCAATTTGAGTCTTTAGGTGCTAATGTGTTATTTGTTGTACCCGGTAGCCGAGAATCTCGACGCACTACTTTTGACACTCCTAAAACCCTTGTCTTAGCTGATGCTGAAGCCATTGCCAACCAAGTACCAAGTATTGTAGGTGTTGCACCGCAAATTAATTCTCGTTTACTTGTCACCTATGGTAATAAAAATAATAATGCTTCAATTATGGGTACAACTCCCTTATTTTTACAAGTTCGCAGTTTTGATGTCGCTCAAGGGAGATTTATTGATGAGTCGGATCTTGTTCGTAATAAGAAAGTAGTAGTATTAGGCTCACAAATTGCTGAAGATTTTTTTCCTCGACAAAACCCCATCGGAAAGCGTTTAAGGATCAAAAACGTTTCTTTTGAAGTAATTGGTATTATGGAGTCAAAAGGCTCGTTTTTAGGCACAAATCAGGACGAAACTT
The DNA here is from genome assembly GCF_016743215.1 of Geminocystis sp. GBBB08. Taxonomy (GTDB): domain Bacteria; phylum Cyanobacteriota; class Cyanobacteriia; order Cyanobacteriales; family Cyanobacteriaceae; genus Geminocystis. Next base: position 18,342 of record NZ_VRZC01000013.1, on the reverse strand, counting down.
TATATATTCCCCTAACCACTATGGCTAACCAAATTGTCGGCAAAACTTCTCAATACGGATTAGAATTAAGTTTAATTAATGTTACTGCTAAAGATGCTGAAGATATAACGGCGGCTAGATTTCAAATTGAAAATTTATTACGTTTAAGGCACAAAATTGTCGGAGAAGATGATTTTCGGGTGGAAACTCAAAAAGATATTCTCAGTATTGTTGGTACTGTTACAGGAGGATTAACCATGATGTTAGGTGCGATCGCTGCGATTTCTTTAATAGTAGGTGGTATTGGGGTAATGAATATCATGTTAGTGTCGGTGAGTGAAAGAACTCAAGAAATTGGCTTAAGAAAGGCCATCGGAGCTACAGAAAATAACATATTATCACAATTTTTAATTGAAGCGATTATTATTTCCGCCGTTGGTGGTTTAGTTGGCACTGCCATCGGTATTGGTGGTTTAACTATTGTTGGTTTAGTATCTCCTTTGCCTACGAATATCTCTATGGGAACTATTGGTTTAGCCGTTGGAGTTTCAGGAGGAATTGGATTATTATTCGGCGTTTTACCCGCCCAACGGGCTGCAAAATTAGATCCTATTGTAGCTTTAAGAAGTGCTTAATTTAGAATAAAGAAGGAATTAAAAATTAGTAAAATAATAGATACTATCCGATATTTTAAATGTTATTTAGAAAATTTACTCTATTGTTCTCCTTGATTTTTCTTAATGTTAATATAACTGCTATTATCGCTCAAAATAATCGGATAAATAACTTCAATCAACTAAACCATTATTTTTTAAAATTAGGCTTGAATATAGCTAAAAATATTTGTCAAAAATATACTAGATCAGATTTAAGACAGCAATGTAACGAGATAATTAATAATTCAAGTTATTTAGATTTTAATGCAGTTTTTTTATGTGAAAATATATTTTTTATTTCTACTCAAACTATTAACTGTTTTCAAAGTATTAGTAACAAATTTTATACAGATTCAGAATTATTAAAATGCGGAAACAGCACTAATGAATATAAAATTTATGATTGTTTAAAACACAGGGGAAAAAATGTTAATAAAAATAAACTTGATTATCAATATGAACATAAAATAGCTCTTGATAAGGCTCAAAATATTTGCAATGCTTTTACTAATTCTACTACTAAAAATGATTGCAATAACATAATTAATAATAGTTATTTTTTAGATATGGATGCTATTAGTTTATGCCAGACAAAATTTAGTATATCTACGAAAATTTTAAAATGTTTTGCAACTATCAAAAATAAAACTTATACTTTCGGGAATCTTTCTCAATGTGATCAAGAATCCACAGAAGCTAAAATATTAGGTTGTTTATTGAGTAAAGGTTTTGATCTTAACACTGAAATCTAAAATATAATACTTACAATTAACACATATATATAATTGCTCTACCATATAAAAGACCATAAAAAAAATAATTTTTGTAACAATTACTTAATAAAATTTTAAAAAGAATTAATCGTTGAATATTGAAACTTTTTTCTTGATATTTCCTTGTTATTTAAACCTTTTGCGTGTTTTATTGAAAAATTCTTCTGTGTCAATGGATCATTAATATTTTTTGTAAATAAAGACTCTTAATTTGGTAAAGTAGATCACGATAAATCTAACTATACTTATTCTTTTCAATCCTAGTCAATTAATTAGGAATCATAATTAGGAGTAAGTACGACTTAAGATTAAAAATTTAAAAGAGATTAACACAGAGAGGTCAAATTATGAGGTTTCGCAACCTATTAGTCGCTTTCCTAATTGTATGTTTAGGATTTTTAGGTGCTTGTAGTGATGGTGCTGCTAAGGCGTATGATCCTAAGTCTATTACCTATGATGAAATTCTTAATACTGGGTTAGCTAACAAATGTCCAGAAATTTCTGAGTTTACTCGTGGTACTATTGCTATTTCTGTTGATCAACCCTTGTCAATCGTCGATTTATGTTTAGAACCACAAGAATATTTTGTTAAAGAAGAACCTATTAATAAAAGACAAAAAGCAGAATATATACAAGGTAAACTCTTAACTAGAGACACTTCTAGCCTTGAACAAATCAGAGGTACTCTTACTACTGACGAAAATGGTGTCTTAACTTTAACAGAACTAGACGGTATTGATTTTCAGATTGCTACAGTTCAGTTACCCGGTGGGAATCAAGTACCTTTCTTCTTTACCATCAAAAAATTAGTGGCACAAACTGAACCCGGTTTCACTTCTGTTAATACTTCAGCTGACTTTGTTGGTAAATTTAAAGTACCTTCTTATCGTGGTGCATCTTTCTTAGATCCGAAAGGGCGTGGTTTAACTTCAGGTTATGATAATGCCGTAGCTTTACCAGCAGGTGCTGATAGTACAGAATATACCCGTAGTAATATCAAAAATGCTGATTCTTACCAAGGTGAAATCTCTTTACAAATTACTAAAGTAGATCAAGAGACAGGGGAAGTGTCAGGGGTATTTGAAAGTGAGCAACCTTCTTCCACTGACTTAGGTGCAGAAGATCCAGAAGAAGTTAAAATTCGTGGTGTATTCTATGCTCGTTTAGAACCACAAGTTTAAATTAAATAATAAGTAATAAGTAATAAGTAATTAAGTGGGGAATAGGTAACGGGAAATAAGGAATAACATATATACTATAATTCTTGATTACCTTTGCCCTTTGCCCTTTGCCCTTTGCCCTTTGTGAGAAAATGTCATTATTAGATTGGTTTGATAATTTAAGAAAATCTGAGCCGGAAATAAAACCCCAACAAGAAAGAGAAATTGCTGATGGTTTATGGACTAAATGTCCTGAATGCGGAGTTTTAGCCTATACCAAAGATTTACAAGCTAATAATATGGTATGTTTGGAATGTAATTACCATATGCGCATTTTTAGTGATGAAAGAATTGAGCAGTTAATTGATGCTAAAACATGGCAACCTCTAAATCATCATTTGATTCCCACAGATCCACTTCATTTTCATGATCGCAAAAGTTATAGCGATCGCCTTAAAGAATTACACGCTAAAACTCCTTTAACCGATGCTGTACAAACTGGTACAGGTTTAATTGATGGTTTACCTATAGCTTTAGGGGTTATAGATTTTCGTTTTATGGGCGGTAGTATGGGATCAGTAGTCGGTGAAAGACTCACTAGATTGATTGAATATGCTACAAAAACAGCTTTCCCCGTAGTGATTATTTGTGCTTCTGGGGGTGCAAGAATGCAGGAAGGAATGTTAAGTTTAATGCAAATGGCGAAGATTTCTGGGGCTTTAGAGCGTCATAGAGAAAAGAAATTGTTATATATTCCTGTGCTTACGCATCCAACTACTGGCGGAGTTACAGCTAGTTTTGCGATGTTAGGAGATTTAATTATCGCCGAACCAAAGGCAACTATTGGCTTTGCAGGAAGACGAGTTATTGAGCAAACTCTGAGAGAAAAATTACCTGATGGTTTCCAAACTTCAGAATATTTGTTACAACATGGTTTCGTTGATATGATTGTCTCTCGTACGCAACTTAAAAAGACTTTAGCTCATCTAATAAGTTTACATCAACCTTTATACTCTATTAATGGTCAAGTAAGTTTGTAGTTAGGGTTTTATTCCTAAAATTTTTGATAATTGCGATGCACACTCCACCCTACTTTTATGAAATTAATTAAGTTATGTCTTATTTTTTTTCTCACTATTATTTTTATTTATAGTTATAGTCAATATGCTTATACTCAACCGGTAAAAAAAGAAATTCGAGGAGTTTGGTTAACGAATATTGATAGTGATGTCTTGTTTTCTCCTGAAAATACGAAAAAGGCCATCGCCAGTTTAGCTGAATTCAATTTTAATAGTCTTTATCCAAAAGTTTGGAATTGGGGCCCTACTTTAAATCCGAGTATCGTTGCGGAAAATATCACTGGGAGTAAAATTGATCCTACTGAAGGCTTACAAAATCGAGATGTATTAAGAGAAATTATCACTGAAGGTCATAAACATAAGATGGCAGTAATACCATGGTTTGAATTTGGTTTTATGGCACCAGCAGATTCACTATTAGCCCAACGTCACCCAGAATGGTTAACCCAAAGACGAGATGGAAGTAAAATTTGGTTAGAAGGAAATATTCATCAACGAGTGTGGTTAAATCCGTTACATCCTCAAGTACAAAATTTTATCACTGATTTAATCTTAGAAATAGTGACTAAATATGATATTGATGGCATTCAAGTGGATGATCATTTTGGTTATCCTTCAGAATTAGGTTATGATCCTTATACTGTAAGATTATACGGTCAAGAACATCAGGGAAAATTACCGCCTTTAGACTCAAAAAATCCTGAATGGATACAATGGCGATCAGATAAAATAACCAGTTATATGGGGACATTATTTAAGTTAATCAAAAATGTTAATCAAAAAGTGATAATATCCGTTTCTCCTAATCCTCAAGAATTTTCTAAAGAAGAATTTTTAATGGATTGGGGGCAATGGGAAAGAAAGGGTTTAATAGAAGAATTAATAGTCCAAATTTACCGAAATAATATGGATTCTTTTAACCGTGAATTGGCACAAAAAGATTTACAATTAGCGAAAGATCATATCCCCTCTGCTATAGGTATTTTATCAGGTTTAAAAGGCAGAGCTACTGATTTAAATTTAATTAATGAACAAATAAAATCTACCCGAGAAAAAGGTTTTGGTGGAATGGCTTTTTTCTTTTATGAAAGTCTTTGGAATTTTGGACCGGAAACACCTCAAGAAAGACAAGATTATTTGAGTAATATTTTTACTGAAAAACTACCTCGATTATCAATTAATTAATCAGTTTTTTAGCTTAAATCTTAACAAAAGAATCATCTCAACAGTTAATGAGGAAAAATAACTAACTATAGCAGTGGTTTAACTCATTATAAAAATTTAGTTACTATTACTCGTAGTCGAAGTAATCGAGTTTTTTATACTATCCCTATTAGACATCTCCAAAATAGAAAATAAGCTAAAATAATAATCATTATAAGGTACATTAAATAAAGTGATCAAGTTATATATTAAGGATTCAGGGTGGAAAAAGGAACTTTAGTAGAATTTAAAGTAAATGGCGATCGCCGTTTAGCAGTAGTAGAAAAGCCAGAAGGGAAAAAAGACTGGATTGCCATAGATGAAAAGGGAAATCCCCACAAAATTCGCCCTCAGAGAGTTGATTATCAAATAAAAGGACAATCTTTCAAATACACAGAAATAGGGCAATTTAAAGCAGAAGTTAAGCCTTATTTAGATGAATCAAATTTGGAAATAGCATGGGAATTATTGGTAGAAGACTCTACCCCTGTGACACCATCAGAATTAGCTTCTTTGATTTTTTCAGAAGAAACTCCTGCCATGTGTTATGCCACACACATTCTTCTTTCCGATGATAAAATCTATTTTAAGAAAAAAGGTGATATTTATGAACCTCGATCAACAAGTCAAGTAGAAGAAATTAAACATCAAATCGAAATAGAAGCGCAGAAAAAACAAGAAAAAGAAGGATTTATTGCTAGACTTCATCAGGTTTTACAAGGGGAGATAGTTAAATGGGAAGATGGCGATTTTCTGAAACTTAATTTTTTGGAAAAATATGCTTTACAACCTGACAACCCACCAAAACAGGCACAAGAAATATTAGAATCCCTCGGCAGACAAAAAAGTGGTGATGGAGCAGTGCAATTACTGATAGACTTAAAACTATGGGATAAACACGAAAATATCTTTTTACGCCGTAGTTCTTATCCTAATTATTTTCCTCTACAGGTGTCGGAAGTGGCTCATTCTATTTTAGATCAAATTAATAACGGTACGATAGAAGATACTAATCATAGATTAGACTTAATTCATCAAAAAGTATATACCATCGATGATGAAAGTACAGAAGAAATAGATGATGGTTTAAGTGTGGAAACTTTAGAAGATGGGAGATTACGTTATTGGATACATATAGCAGATCCAACTCGTTTAATCAACCCTGACGATATTTTAGACCTAGAGGCGCGTAAACGCAGTACCAGTTTATATTTACCTACGGGGATGATTCCGATGTTTCCCTCAGAATTAGCCACAGGACCAATGAGTTTGATTCAAGGTCAAATTTGCCCCTCATTAAGTTTTGGGGTTACTCTGGATGAGAATGGCGGCGTTATGGACTATGAAATTCACTCTACCTTAATCAAACCAACTTATCGATTAACCTATCATGATGTTGATGAAATGTTGCATTTGAATATACAAGCTGAACCAGAAATAAAACAGTTAGCAGAAGCGGCAAAAAAGCGATCGCAGTGGCGCAAAGAGAATGGATCTGTTATGATTTCTATGCCAGAAGCGGTGATTAAAGTAAAAGATAATGATGAAGTTACCATCGAATTATTAGATCCTTCTTTTTCTCGTTCATTAGTAGCAGAAATGATGATATTAGCTGGTGAAGTAGCTGGAAAGTATTGTCAAGAACACAATATACCCGTAGCATTTCGCAGTCAACCCCAACCTGAATTACCTCCAGAAGAAGAATTAATACTTTTACCTCCAGGTCCTGTAAGATCATGTGCTTTACGCCGTTGTATGCCCAAAAGTGAGACAGGGTTATCCGCTGCCCGTCATGCTAGTTTAGGTTTAGAAACTTATACTCAAGTAACTTCACCAATTCGCCGTTATACAGACTTACTTGCCCATTTTCAAATTAAAGCCCATTTAAGAGGAGATGAATTTCCTTTCCATCGGGATAAAATGCAAGAAATTATTTTTGAAGTTATGAGCACTTCTTCTGAGGCAGTCTTAGTAGAAAGACAAACGAATCGTTATTGGAGTTTACAATATTTACAGAAACATAGTAACGAAATTTGGCATGGTTTAGTCTTGCGTTGGTTAAGAGAAGATGATAATTTAGCCTTGATTTTATTAGAAGATTTAGGGTTAGAATTTGCTCATCGCTTCGATCGTGTTCCCAAAATAGGAGAACAAATTAAATTACAAGTACATTTCTGTGATCCTCAACGGGATGAAATTCGTTTCAAAGAAGCAGTAAATAATTAGGGGGTGCGTCAAAAAGTATTTTGCTGAGGCTAGGGAAGAGGTAAGTAATTATTATTTAAGGGAAAGTTTCCGGCATTTTATTCCGAAGCCATTGCACGGATTATGTCACCTTGAGTAATAATGCCAATGACTAAATCTTGATCATTTAAAACAGGAAGGCGACGAATTTGTTTATCGTGGAGTATTTGAGCCGCTTTTTTAACGGGTTGATTACCTTTTATGGTAATAGGTTTCTCACTCATAACATCACCTACAGTTTGCCCTAATGCTTTATGAATATCTTTTTCGTATCGTCCGAGATTTTGCAAATAGATAATACTATCTAAAATCATAATATAAGGAGGTGGTTCAACTCCTGTTTCTTGCCACATTAAATCACTCTCAGAAATTATGCCTACTAATTTTCCCTCTCCATCAATTACAGGTAAACCACTAATTTTATTTTCTACTAAAATGGCGATCGCTTCTTTTAAAGGCATTTCTGGAGTAACAGTAATAGCAGTAGGTGTCATCACTTCAGCAACGGTTTTATTCATGTTTTTTTGATTCCAATTTTTTGATACCAGTAATTGTATCAAAATGCACTGTCTGAATTTTTTATTTATTCATTTATTTACATTTCTCGATGAGGATAGGGAAGAGGGAAGAGGGAAGAGGGAAGAGGGAAAAGTAATCAGAATTGATTTTAAAACTCCTAAAATTGATTTTTCCCGTTTTATTTTATTGGTATTATTGTACTGGTGCAAGATCTGAGTTTAAGCTAACAAAAAAATCTTAATTGTTGCCTCAACCTTTAAAATAGTCAAAAATCATCAAACCTGACACCTACTACCGGCCACCTTTTACTTAGTTTTTATGTAAAGAGTGCAAGATGTGAGTATTACTCATTTCTCATCTCATCATGCCTAATTCCTAATTCCTAATTCCTAATTCCTCATTTTATGTAATAATTCTTAAAGAACTTTTAAGATTTGCTTAACATATCGTCATGAGTGAAGCGGCCAAAGAAAAAACTTTAGCAGAACAAGCACCACCGAGTTATGAATGTCGTTCCTGTGGTTATACCTACGCACCCTCAAAAGGTGATAGTAAAACCAATATACCACCGGGTACGTTATTTACTGATTTACCAAGTAACTGGCGTTGTCCTGTGTGTGGTTCTAGTCATACTGCATTTGTAAATATTGGAGCTCAAGATGCACCATCAGGATTTGCTGAAAACTTAGAGTTTGGTTTTGGAGTTAATAAATTAACACCAGGGCAAAAAAACTTACTCATTTTCGGTGCTTTAGCTTTGGGTTTCCTGTTTTTTATTAGTTTATATGGATTAAGTTAAAAATTAACTATCAATAATTCATCAAAGAAATTATATTTGGAAATAAAAATGAATCTGTTATTTAATCGACTAAAACAATTTTTAGTATTGATAATCATTGGTTTTTTATGTATTAGTTGCTCTAATGTACCTTCAACTACTCAAAATCCTTGGCAATTAATTAGTTTAGAAACTGACGCTACTTTTGCTGATTTAGCCTTTACTAGCGACTCGAATCACGGCTGGTTAGTAGGTACAAAAGCTAGTTTATTTGAAACTAATGACGGTGGTGAAACTTGGCAACCGAAAATTATTGAATTAGGGGAAGAAAGAGTTAGTTTTACCGCTATTAGCTTTAATGGTGATGAGGGTTGGATTACTGGTGAACCTTCTATTTTATTACATACTATAAATAGTGGAGCTACTTGGGATCGCATTCCTTTAAGTAATAAATTACCCGGTATTCCTTATGGTATAATTGCCCTTGCACCTGATACGGCAGAAATGGTAACTAATTTAGGTGCTATTTATAAAACCACTGACGGCGGTAAAACTTGGAAAGCCTTAGTAGAAGGCTCTGTTGGTGTTGCTCGGAATATTAGTCGTTCTGATGATGGTAAATATGTTGCCGTAAGTGCCAGAGGTAACTTTTATTCTACATGGAAACCTGGGGATACAGAATGGACTCCCCATAATCGTAATTCTTCTAAACGATTACAAAATATGGGCTTTCTGGGAAATAATCGTCTTTGGTTAATTGCCAGAGGTGGACAAATTCAATTGACGAAACCTGATAATTTTGAAGAATGGGAAGAAGCTATTAACCCTGAATATTCTACTAGCTGGGGTTTCTTAGATTTAGCTACCCGTCAAAATAATGAAATTTGGTTAGCAGGTGGTAGTGCAAATTTATTAGTTAGTTCTGATACAGGTATTACTTGGGAGAAAGATCGAGAAGTGGAATCTGTGCCTTCTAATTTCTATAAAATACTTTTTTTCAATGAAGATCAAGGTTTTGTTTTAGGAGAGCGTGGTGTTCTGTTAAAATATAATACTCAAAGTCAAGCATAACTTGAGTCGTTAATGCTGTAAATTAGTTAGATAGTTAAAAAAATTTTGGAGGCAATGCTCTTATGGCTGGAAGTACAGGTGAACGTCCATTTACTGATATAGTTACCAGTGTACGTTATTGGGTAATTCATAGTATTACTATCCCCATGCTTTTCATCGCTGGTTGGTTATTTGTAAGTACTGGTTTAGCATATGATGCTTTTGGTACTCCTCGCCCTGATCAATATTTCAATCAAACTCGTGAAGAGTTACCGATTATTAGCGATCGCTATGAGGCTACAAAACAAATTGAACAATTTAATAAATAGTTAGTTACATAAAAAGGTAAATAAAAGATGAGCAATAGTTCTAATCAACCAGTTTCATATCCTATTTTTACAGTCAGATGGTTAGCTATCCATACTTTAGCCGTACCTTCTGTATTTTTCATCGGTGCTATTACCGCTATGCAATTTATTCAACGATAGGAGAAATCAATGGACAGAAACATAAATCCTAACAAACAACGTGTAGAGTTAAACCGTACTTCCCTTTATTTAGGGTTATTATTTATTGCGGTGCTTGGTGTTTTATTCTCTAGTTATTTCTTTAACTAAAAACTAATTTATTTAATAGGAGGTTTGATTATGGGAGACGCAAGAATTCCCCTTTGGATTGTAGGCACTGTTGCCGGAATGGGTATTTTAACTGTGGTAGCATTATTTTTCTATGGTGCTTATGCTGGAATCGGTTCGTCTTTATAAAATAGTTTAATTAAAATTAATTAACTGATAAAAAACTGCTTTTAGATTAACTCTAGGGCGGTTTTTTTATTTACAGGGTTTTTAAATTCCATAGGATCAAAAAGTTTTGCTATATAATAAAATAAATCCGATTGACAATAAAGACTGATAATTTATGATCATAGATACTCAAAAAAAATTAAAAGAATTATATGAAATAGATGATTATTTGTGGTTAGAAGAAACTATTAATTTACTTAAAGAAAATAGATTAAATGAATTAGATTTAGAAAATTTAATCGAGGAGTTAGAAAGTTTGGCAAGAAGAGATAAATTAGCTTTACAAAGTTTATTAGAACAAATAATTAGACATTTATTATTAATAGAATATTGGCAGGATGAAAGAGAGAGAAGTTACCGTCATTGGCGATCAGAAGTTACCAGTTTTCGAGGGCAAATAAGCGATCGCATGACAACTAATTTTTATCATTATTTAACGGAAAATAAATCCTCAATTTATCGTAAAGCTCGTAAATATGTCATTGATAGTACAGGATTAGAGACTTTTCCTCCTGAATGCCCTTATACTTTAGATAAATTATTAGATGAAGATTGGTTTCCTGAAAGATAAAGTTTTCCAAAAGTGATGGCATTTTCTGTAAAGGTAAAGGATCATTAATAATTAGAAAATATCAACATCAAATCTAGTAAAATGGGAAATCATTACTGATGATCATCGGAAAACTTTGTAGTCGCTATGAGTTATTGGAAAACAGGGCAAATTATCCAGAAAGGAAGATATGTAATTGAGAAAGTGTTAGGGGCAGGAGGAGCAGGTATTACTTATAGTGCCAAAGATGTTCAAACAGGAAATATTATCGCTATTAAAACCTTAAATGCCACAATTCAGGCACAACCTGATTTTCCTAAACATCAAGAAAGATTTATACAAGAGGCGTTTCGCTTGGCTAAATGTAATCATTCCCACGTTATTCGAGTAGATGATGTGTGTCAAGAGGGAAATTTGTGGTGTATGATGATGGAGTACATTGATGGTGGGAATTTAGAGTCTTTAGTCAAAAAAAAAGGTGGTTTAGATGAAGTAGAAGCCATTCGCTATATTTATCAGATAGGTAGTGCTTTAAGTTATATTCATCAACGGAGCATTTTACACCGAGACGTTAAACCTGCGAATATCATGCGTCGTCGTCATACTAATGAGGCGGTATTAATTGATTTTGGTTTAGCTAGAGATTTTATTGAGGATAAAACCCAAATTCATACTAACTCTCGCACAGAAGGTTTTGCACCTTTAGAGCAATATTTAAGAAATGCCAAAAGAGGTGCTTATACTGATGTTTATGCCCTTGCGGCTACTTTATATTATATTGTTACCTTACAAATACCTTTTCCCGCTCAATTTCGGAGTCAAGGGATTAATTTAATTCCTCCTCAACAACATAATCCTCACATAAGCGATCGTACTAATTTAGCGATTCTGAAGGGAATGGAATTACAGCCTGAAAATCGTCCTCAATCCGTAGCTGAATGGTTACATATTCTCACAGAAAATACTCAAATCAACCTTTCTTCATCCATAGAAAAAGAAAAAACTATCCCTGTTAATCCTCCAAAAAAAATTCCACTGAATAACTTACCTATTATGGCAGTTCCTCCCGTACCTGTGACGAGAAAGGTAAGAAAAGTTACAAAAGTATCTCAAGTGATACCCAATAATAATTCCCATTATGATCCTTTATCACCTACTAGATTTGAAGATCACAAATCAACTTTTGTCCAAGAAGAAATACCTCCTATTTATAGCGATTTAGAACAATCAAATTTACCGACAGAAATATCATCTCCTCAAACTATTGTTGAACCACAGCCAGTTATATCTCTTTCTGAAGTTGGTATAGATTATACTAATTTAGAAGAATTTTTAAAAAATCAACAATGGCAAAAAGCTGATGAAGAAACTCATAAACTAATGTTAAAAGCCGTTAAACGAGAAGATTCTGGTTGGATTGAGAAAGATTTGATGCGCACTTTTCCTTGTCGAGATTTAGACACTCTTGATAAACTTTGGACAAAATATAGTAGGGGTAAATTTGGTTTTTCAGTACAAAAACGTATTTATCTTAGTTTAGGAGGAAAACGAGAATATGATAAAAAAGTTTGGGAAGCAGTTGGCGATCGCCTAGGATGGAGAATCAATGGTAAATGGTTATTTCAAGATATTCTAATTTACAATATAAAAGCACCTCAAGGACATTTACCCACTGTAGGGATGTCAGGATTGTTAGAAAGGGGCATTTATAGTTTAATGTCTCGTACAATGGATTGTAACATTAGTTAGAGGTGCATCAAAAACTCTCCCCTTTTTCCTACCTTCAATTTTTCAATTTAGGGAATTGATTAGCTAACTTGATGATCTTCAACCGTCAAACCGTCAAACCCGCAACCTTATCGGATATTCAAAGCAGAAGAACTGAGGTAACTGAGGTGATTTTGATCTAAAAATAGTGAGAAGCTAATTCAACAAAATTAGTTAAGATTTGTAAGCCATAATCTGATGACTTTTCGGGATGAAATTGTACCGCCATTAAGTTATCTTGGGCGATCGCTGCGGTTACTTTTTGTGAACCATGAGTAACTTGTCCTGAAATAATTTCGGCATTAAGAGGATCAACATAATAAGAATGTACAAAATAGAGATAAGGGGAAAGAGGAAGATTTTTCCATAATTGTTGATTATTTTGGGTAAAATCAAGAGTATTCCACCCCATATGAGGAATAGTCAAATTAGGCTCAGATTGAAAACGCTTTACTTTACCTTTAATAATACCTAAACCCTCCTCTTTTCCTTCCTCTGAAGCCTCAAATAAAATTTGTAACCCTAAACAAATGCCCAAAAAAGGTTTACCACTTTTTACCGCTTGTTTGATCGGCTCAATTAAATCTCTTTCTTTTAAATGTTGCATCGCCGGATCGAATGAACCTACCCCGGGTAAAACTACTCCATCAGCATTAGCAATTTCTCTTGGAGAATCAGTAATTTTAGGAATTGCCCCAGCTTTTTCTAAACCCTTACAAGCAGAGTGTAAATTTCCCATATCATAATCAATTACAGCAATAATAGTCATTTTTGGCTCACATTTACAACATTTTATTATTATTACCTGATGTTATGCAAAATCGAGATAATTAGTTTAATAAGATAATAGTTCATAATTTTATAGACTCATTTAACTTGTATAAATTTAATTTTTCATTAAAATGTTACAATAATGAAATTTATGATTAAGAATTATGACAAAATATTGGTTATTAAATGAAAATGTTATTTATGTTTTAAAACGCTTATTTCAAGGGCTTTTAACCTTACTTTTAGCATCCATATTAAGTTTTGCGATCATACAATTAGCCCCTGGGGATTACCTCGATAATTTACGACAAAATCCCACTATTTCCCAAGAAACCATCGAAGAATTAAAAATTCGTTTCGGCTTAGATAAATCTCCTTTACAGCAATATTTATTATGGTTTAAACAAGTTATCACCCAATTTGACTTCGGTCAAAGTTTCGTTTATTCTCGCTCGGTATCTAGCCTCATTTTAGAAAGAATCCCGGCGACTTTATTATTAGCATTTTCCTCTATCATCATCACATGGGCGATCGCTTTACCTTTAGGGATTATTAGTGCTGTTAAACAAAATACTATAACTGATCGAATTTTACGAGTAATCAGCTATTTTGGGCAAGGATTTCCTAGTTTCATCACTGCTTTATTATTCTTGATTTTAGCTCAAAATTTAGCACCGATTTTTCCCGTTGGTGGCATGACAAGCATTAACCATGATGAATTATCCTTCTGGGGAAAAGTGACAGATATAAGTTGGCACATGATTTTACCTACCATTGCTTTAAGTATCACCAGTTTTGCAGGTTTACAACGACTTACTAGGGGACAACTTTTAGATGTATTGAGGCAAGATTATATTCAAACTGCAAGAGCGAAGGGATTACCTGAAAAACGTGTTTTATACGTTCATGCTTTGCGTAATGCTATTAATCCTTTAATAACTTTGTTAGGCTTTGAATTTGCTAGTCTATTAAGTGGCTCTTTTATCGCTGAATATTTCTTTAACTGGCCTGGTTTAGGTCGATTAATATTACAAGCAGTACAAGCTCAAGATTTATATTTAGTCATGGCTAGTTTAATGATGGGAGCTACTATGTTGATTATCGGTAATTTAGTCGCTGATTTATGCTTAAAAATAGTTGATCCTCGTATAAAATTAGAAAAGCGTGATAGTTAATATAAACGGCGTTGCAATCCTATTTGATTTGTGGCATTTGCATTGAGGAAAAATTTAGAATTTAGAAATGACTTGAGTTTGAGAGTTATTAAGCACTTGACGCATTTAACTTGCAGTTTTTATTAATTCCTAACAAAGGGTTTAAACCCCTTGCCTTGACTTAAACGTTTATCTGTTGCCTCTTCCCTCTTCCCAAATCCGCTCTTTCCGGTACTTGTGCAACAAGTCTAATCTTATGATAGAATAAATGATATTTAGTACATTTATACGCAAAATCATGAGTTTAAATATAGTACATTTAGTCGGTCGTGCGGGTATTAATCCTGAAATTCGTTATTTTGATTCGGGAAAAGTAAAATGTCGTATTACTCTTGCCGTAAATAGAGTGAGTAAAAAAGATGATCAACCCGATTGGTTTGAGTTAGAAATTTGGGGTAAAACGGCTGAAATTGCCGCTAATTATGTAAAAAAAGGTAGTTTAATTGGGATTCAAGGATCGTTAAAAATTGAAACATGGAATGATCGTAATAGTGGAGATAAACGTTCAAAACCTGTTATTAATGTGGATAAGCTAGATTTATTAGGAGCAAAAAGAGACTCTGAAAATTATCCAAATAATGATGGTAATTTTTAAATAACAATTAACAATTAACAATTAACAATTAATTTTGTGGAATAGGCATCTTGCAACGTAATTTAAAATGTTACCTATATTTTTTAAGTAATTACAAATATTGTTTGTCGATAAAATCAAAAAAGTTTTACAATACTAGACAATAACTTGATTGATTTTAACAGTCAATTAATAAAACAGGTCATAAACATTGTTTAATAAGACAATTAAATGACGGTTAATTATTCATGGTGTGAAGTGAAGGAGAAAAATGACAGCAAATAGCCAACTTGTTTCCATAAAGGTAATTCAGGGTTTGGCAAGACGAGGGTTAATTAGTATATCTCGTCAGCCGAATCGGGAACAAATAAGAATTACAAAAGAGTTTTATAAACGTAGCTTTGATATTATTTTTTCAGCCTCTGTGTTAGTGATTTTTTCGCCACTATATCTAATTCTAAGCATTTTAATTGCTTTTGCCTCTCCCGGACCTATTTTTTATACTCAAGAAAGAGTTGGTAAAAATTTTAAAAGATTCAAGTGTATTAAATTTAGAACTATGGTGGTAAATGCTGATCAAGTTTTAGAAGAAATGTTGGCACGATGTCCTCAAAAACGTCAAGAATTTGAAGATAATTTTAAACTAAAAGATGATCCACGCATTACTTGGATAGGTAAATTTTTACGTTGGACAAGTTTAGATGAATTTCCTCAGTTTTTCAATGTGTTAAAAGGAGATATGACTGTAGTTGGACCTCGTCCTCTTGTACCTGATGAGTTACATAAGTATGGTAGCAAAATGGATCGAGTTTTAACCATTAAACCAGGCATTACTGGATTATGGCAAGTTTCTGGTCGGAATGATATTCCTTATCCTCAAAGAGTTCTAATTGATGTCTATTATGTTAATCATTATAATTGGTTATTGGATATTTGGATTATACTAAAGACTATTGGGGTTGTTCTTTTCCCCAAAAATAACGGAGCATATTAATGAGGAATGAGAAATTAGGAATGAGGAATTACAGGCTTATTCCCTTTCGAGGAATGTGGAATTATGGGCATCTTGCCTGTTTTACAACTATTAATTATTTATTGTCCGAGTTTAATGTATTAAGTCTCTACTTTCATTATTAACTATCTCCTCCTCTTTATTATCAATAAAAATCTGATGGCTAATTCTCGACTCAATAAATTAATTTCTTATTTAAAACCGCATCGTAATAAGCTATATTGGGGAACTTCGGCTTTATTAGTGGTGAATATTATCGGGGTTTATATCCCTTGGCTAATTCGTGATATTTTTGACGATTTACAGAATAATTTTGCTTATAAAACTCTGATTGGTTATGTGATTCTTCTGTTTGTCTTAGCTTGTATTATGTGGTGTATTCGGATGCTTTCCAGAATTGCTATTTTTGGCATTGGCAGACAGGTAGAATTTGATTTAAAACAACGTATTTTTGAACATTTATTAAAGTTAGAACCTGCTTATTTTAATGTTAATACTTCAGGAGATTTAATTAATCGTGCCACCAGTGATGTGGATAATATTCGCCGTTTAGTTGGCTTTGCTATTCTTAGTATAATTAACACTATTTTTGCCTACGGTTTAACTTTACCAGCAATGCTTTTGATTAATGTAAAGTTAAGTTTAATGGCTTTGGCTATCTATCCTTTAATGTTATTTACTGTTCAATTATTTAGTGAAAAGTTAAGAGATGAACAGTTAGAAGTACAAGAACAATTATCAGATATTAGTGAATTAATTCAGGAGGATATGAGTGGTATTTCTTTAATAAAAATTTATGCTCAAGAGGAAAATGAAAGGAAGGCTTTTGCCAAAAAAAATCAACATTTATTAAAAGCTAATTTAAAATTAGCACAAACCAGAAATTTATTATTTCCCATTATTGGTGGTATTGCGAATATTAGTTTATTGATTTTACTTTGGTTTGGTACTGCGGATATTGAAAAAGGTTTAATTACTGTAGGTGATTTTATTGCCTTAATTATTTATGTGGAAAGATTAGTTTTTCCCACTGCTTTACTCGGTTTTACAATTACCACTTATCAAAGAGGTGAGGTGAGTATTGATCGTATTGAATCGATTACTCAAGTTGAATCTAAGATACAAAATAATCCTTCTTCTGTTAATTTACCTGTGGAAAAGGTTAAAGGAGAAATCAGGGCTGTTAATCTGAATTTTAGTTATCCTAATAGCAATGATCCTGTCTTAAATAATCTGAATTTTACCATTAATCAAGGTGAAACTGTTGCCATTGTAGGCTTAATTGGTTCAGGAAAATCAACCTTAGCTAATGCGATTCCTCGTTTATTAGATATACCACCAGAACAATTATTTTTAGATGGTATTGATATTACTAACATTAATTTAACAGATTTGCGTAAAGCGATCGCCTATGTACCTCAAGACAGTTTTTTATTTTCCACTAGCATTAAGAATAACATTGCTTATAGTGATCCTGCTGGGGAGATGGTAGAAGTTGAATATGCAGCGAAACAAGCTCAAATTCATCCAGAAATCATGACTTTTCCCCAAAAATATGATACTTTAGTGGGAGAAAGAGGTATAACCCTTTCAGGTGGACAAAGACAACGTAGTTCATTAGTTAGAGCGTTATTTGCTGATGCACCGATTCTAATTTTAGATGATGCTCTTTCTAGTGTTGATAATAAAACTGCGGCTCAAATTTTAGAAAATCTTAAACAAGAGAAGGGAAAAACCGTAATTTTTATAACTCACCAATTATCGGCGGTACAAAATGCAGATCGTATTTTAGTCATGGAAGCAGGTAAAATAATTCAATCAGGTAATCATGAAGAGTTATTTGCGCAACAAGGCTTGTATAAATCTTTATGGCAACAACATCAGTTACAAGAAATTTTAAGTTAATTAGGCTTAGGGTACAAAATATTTTGAGGTGGTTTGTAGTCAGGGATTTATCTGAGTATTTTTTTTATTTTATACTTTTGAGGCTTATCTGGTTAAATAAGAAATTCCTACGAGAAATCCTAATAAAGCAAAAGTGGTTAAGAAAAAATGCTTTAAAGATGTACCTCTTTTTTTCACCATGTTACGCATTGCTAATTTAACATAACTGTCTTGAGGTTGAACATTAGATTCTATGGATTCTTGAGAATTAGTAGTGATAGATTCAGGAGTCGAATTAGTCATAAACTTACTTTTCAGGACAATAT
>NZ_VRZC01000139.1 GCF_016743215.1 Geminocystis sp. GBBB08 | reverse complement strand
CTAATGGTATTCAATCTTATATTATTCCTAAGTCTTTTACTTTTGCATCTAACTATCAAAAAATTAGAGATTTTACCTTTGAAGAAATAGTTAATATTGTTGACTGTGGTAAAGTTTGGCAAGACGTTAAACTTGAGGTTTGCATTTTTGCTTTGTATAAAAATTTTGTAGCTAAAAATTATATATCCTCCAAAAGATTTGATGAAAGTATAAAATACTTAACTATCATTGATAAAAAATTAGTTAAGAAGTTTGATTTTTTCTTAAATGGTTTAAATGTTGACGAAATTAATATCGGTTTAAAGATACTAAAAAACTGTCAATTTTTAAATGATATTAGTCAAAATCAAAGAGGTGCAATGTTGCAAAAATTTATTAGTGATAAAGGAGATTCTTTAGTTATTGGTGGTGCAGAAGTTCAAAAGTATGGTATTCAAGGTTTTAAAGGTAAAATTAATCGCAGTAGTATTAATGATCAAAAAGCCTTCATTAAACCTAATTCTATCCTTGTTCAAAATATAATAGCTCATATTATTAATCCAGTGGAGCATATTCAAATTACCGCAACAATTCTTGATAATAAAAATTATATTTTAGTAGATACCATTAATCAAATAGAATTTGATAACAATATTCTTCCTGAATTTATTTGGGCTTTACTACACAGTCAATTAATTAATTGGTATGTTTATCATTTTGTGTTTGCTAAGGCTATTCGTACAATGCACTTTGATAATCAAGTTACTGAAAAAATACCCATGCCAAAAAACATTAATTTAACATTACAAAAACCTTTTGAAAAATTAGTCAGAGAAATTTTAAACTTGAAAAAAGAAAACTCTAATAATGATACTACAAAATTAGAAAAACAAATTGATTTATTAGTCTGTCAATTATATGGATTAACGGAGGAAGAAATCAAAATAATTCAGGGAATAAATTAAGTATAAATAAAGAATAAAAATTAAAGACAAAGGAACAAAAAATAAAAATATCATCTGAGTTTTGATGATTGAAAATATATAAATCACTTAAATTAATGATAAAATTTATAAAGTGTTCTTAAATATAGCAAAAATGAGTTGATTAGGACATGATAAACGCCGAAGAAGTATTTATAATCTATATTTCTTCTTTACCATTTGCCCTTTACCCTTTACCTCTTGCCCTTTGCTATAACTTTTAATCATAAAATCTCAAAATATCATGGTAGAAAAAATCAAAAAAACCGAAGCAGAATGGAAAGAAATCCTCACCCCTGAGCAATTCCAAGTAACCAGAAAACACGGCACTGAAAGAGCTTTTACCGGAGAATACAACAACAATAAAGCCGATGGAATTTATAGATGTGTGTGCTGTGGTAATGAATTATTTACCGCTGACACTAAGTTCGACTCTGGCACAGGATGGCCTAGTTTTTGGCAACCCGTGAGAGAAGATAGTGTTATCTATAAAACTGATGTTAGCTTCTTCATGAAACGTACAGAAGTGCTGTGTGGTGCTTGTGACGCTCATTTAGGTCATGTATTTGATGATGGGCCAAAACCGACGGGAAAACGTTATTGTATGAACTCTGTAGCCTTAGATTTTGAACCGAAAAAATAATCCTTAACCCCCCTAAATACTTTCACAGGGGGAATTTTTAATCCCAACAATATTTATATAGTTTTTTTAAGATCAATAATATGACTTTACTTGGCAACATTATTTGGTTAATTTTCGGCGGTTTCGTTAGTGGAATCGGCTATATTTTTGGAGGTTTATCTCTTTGTCTTACCATTATCGGTATTCCTTTCGGTTGGCAAAACATTAAAATTGGGATTGCGATTATGACACCTTTTGGGAAAGAAAATTATATCACGCCAAACTATTCCAGTACTCTGAATACTATCTTAAACGTAATTTGGGTTATCTATTGTGGATGGGCGATCGCATTATCTCATCTAATTTTTGGCGGAATATTATTTATTACAATTATAGGTATTCCTTTCGCTCAACAACATTTTAAATTAGTGCCTTTAGCTTTATTTCCCTTTGGCAGAGAATTTCGTTAATACATTCCCAATTCTTTGTGAAACAGGCATCTTGCCGGTAATTTCTCAGACTCATTCCTCGTGCAACAGGCATCTTGCCTGTAAGACTCATTTCTGATTCTTCATTCCTAAATTAGCAATTGCTTAAATCATCGTTTCTCACAGATAATAGAAATAATTAGAGGATTTTCTATATAAAATTAATATGAGTAAAGGAACGTTATTTGATAAAGTCTGGAATTTACACACCGTTGGCACATTACCCTCCGGACAAACTCAATTATTTATCGGTTTACACTTGATTCATGAAGTAACTAGCCCTCAAGCCTTCGCCATGATTCGAGAAAGAAATATTAAAGTACTTTTTCCTGAACGCACCGTAGCAACAGTAGATCACATCGTCCCGACAGAAAATCAAACTCGTCCGTTTGTGGATACTTTAGCAGAGGAGATGATTCAAGCCTTAGAAAATAATACCAAAGAAAACGGCATCAGATTTTATAACACCAATTCTGGTAATCAAGGTATTGTCCATGTAATTGCACCCGAACAGGGCTTAACTCAACCCGGTATGACAATTGCTTGTGGTGACTCTCACACTTCCACCCATGGGGCTTTTGGGGCGATCGCCTTTGGTATTGGTACATCTCAAGTAAGGGATGTGTTAGCTTCTCAAACCTTATCTTTAACTAAATTAAAAGTGAGAAAAATTGAGGTAAATGGAGAATTATCCCAAGGAGTTTACGCTAAAGATATAATTTTGCATATTATCCGTAAATTAGGGGTAAATGGTGGTGTTGGTTATGCCTATGAGTATGCAGGTACAACTTTTGAAAAGATGAATATGGAAGAAAGAATGACCGTATGTAATATGTCTATCGAAGGTGGTGCTCGTTGCGGTTATATCAATCCTGATCAAGTAACATTTGAGTATCTTAAAGATAGAGATTTTGCTCCAAAAGGCGAAAAATGGGATGAAGCGGTGACATGGTGGGGAAGTATCCGCAGTGATGCTGATGCTGAATATGACGACGTTGTGACATTTAACGCTAGTGAGATTGAACCTACCGTTACATGGGGTATTACTCCCAGTCAAGGCATTGGTATCAGTGAATCTTTACCTACTTTAGACGGCTTACCTGAAAATGATAAAGAAATTGCCATAGAAGCCTTTAAATATATGCAATTACAAGAAGGACAACCCCTCAAAGGTACTCCCATAGATGTTTGTTTTATCGGTAGTTGTACTAACGGCAGAATAAGTGATTTAAGGGAAGCCGCAAAATTTGCTCAAGGGCATAAAGTAGCGAATAATGTCAAAGCCTTTGTCGTACCTGGATCTGAAAGAGTAAAACAACAAGCGGAAGCAGAAGGACTACATCATATTTTCTTAGATGCGGGTTTTGAATGGCGCGAACCCGGTTGCTCTATGTGTTTAGCGATGAATCCTGATAAATTACAGGGAGATCAAATTAGTGCATCATCTTCTAATCGTAACTTTAAAGGTCGTCAAGGTTCAGCCCAAGGACGTACTTTATTAATGAGTCCGGCCATGGTAGTTGCCGCCGCCATTAATGGTAAAGTTTCCGATATAAGAGAACTTCACTAATTAGGAATTAGGAATTAGGAATTAGGAATTACCATTCCCTTCTATAAATAATAATTTATTATCGACTATCAAATATGAAAATTAAACCTTTTTTTCTTGCCCTTATTTTTACTTTTATCTCCACTAATTTCCTCAATAAAACTTACGCTCAAACCGCCTTATTCAATGAAAATCCTGATCTTATTTCCCCAGAAAGTAAGGTAAATTTTAATCATCTTGCTCAATATTTAGAACAACAAAATTGGCGTAAAGCTAATGATGAAACAAGAAATATTATCTTACAAGCCACCGGGAGAAAATCTATTGGTTGGATTCCTCCTTCCGAGTTTAAAAATCTACCTTGTTGGGATTTAAAAACGATAGATAGATTATGGCTAGAAAACTCTAATAATAGGTTCGGTTTTAGTGTTCAACTTCCAATTTATCTTGATACAGGAAATCGCCCCGGAAGACTTATTGGTGACGATGCTTATAATAAATTTGGCGATCGCATTGGTTGGCGTAAAGATAATGATTGGATTATTTTCATTGAAAATCTTGATTACTCAAGTACTGCTCCCATCGGACATTTTCCGAATCCTCGTCCAGAATATTCGATTACAGGAGGAAGATTAGCTTATTCTGTCTTAGCAGAGAGAATGATGCAATGTAATATTAAAAAATAATTAAAGTCAGAGTGAAATTACATTTTATCAGTTCAACAAGAGTGAACACTTTGACTATCACTCAGTGCATTGCGTTTACTATTGGTTTTCTAGCCCATTCATTGATTGCGAGGGGATGGCCTTGGGCGGCAGTGCGTGATCGAATTACTTAAAACTTTTATCTCACCATGAAATAAATTTTATGACTAATAGCGAACGTTAATATAAATTAACTCAATTTGTGGGAAAAATATTCAGGGTTGTGATAATTTTTAATTTTTGAAGAGAAAAAAATTGCTACACTTATT
Source organism: Geminocystis sp. GBBB08 (assembly GCF_016743215.1). Classification (GTDB taxonomy): domain Bacteria; phylum Cyanobacteriota; class Cyanobacteriia; order Cyanobacteriales; family Cyanobacteriaceae; genus Geminocystis. The sequence goes on along the minus strand of NZ_VRZC01000139.1, from coordinate 5,718 downwards.
GTAACCACTTTCATTCTATCTCTTAGCCCTCAATAAGTTTTATATGAGTATTTATGAATAATCACTTTTATGCCAAAAATCTTTTTACTGCTGTTTCTTTAGTTACAGTTTTAACGGCAGGATGTAGTCAAGAACAAACACAAGCACCAGCACCAGCACCAATAGCGGTAAACATAACTACCTTACCATCAGCTCAAATTATTGATAGTACTGAATATGTGGGTACATTAGAATCTGTAAAAAGAGTTAATTTAGCACCTGAAATTAATGGTAGAATTAGACAAATAGCTGTTCAAGAAGGGGATTTTGTAACTCAAGGACAATTAATAGCCGAATTAGAGCCTACTCAACAAGAAGAAAATGTTTTTGCCGCCGATGCAAACGTACAAAGTCAAATAGCAGCGTATAATCAATCTGAATCGGAATTAAAACAACGGGAAGGAGAAAAAAATAGTACATCAGCGCAGGTAGCCGGATTAAGAGCGGATGTGAGTCGTGCAGAGGCAAACTTAAAATCAGCCCTTGCTAATTTACAACGGGCTACTGCAGATTTAGAATTAGCTAAAGTTAATCATGAAAGATCAATATTTTTAGTTAATTCTGGAGTACTACCAAAACAAGATTTAGACGATAAAACTAGAGACTTAAATACAACTAGAGCTACGGTTTTAGCTCAAGAAGAAGCAGTACAAGCGGCAAGATCTCAAGTACAAACCACGAAAGAATCCCTTAATTCGGCGTTAAGTAACTTGCAAGTTGCCGAAGAAAGAATAGAAGGTGCAAAGGCTAATGTTGCTAGAAATAAAGCACTTATTGATCAATCTAGAGGAAATAAAGGTAGTATTCAACAAGAGTTGATTTTTAATAGCATTGTCGCCCCTGTTAGTGGTGTTGTCGGCGATTTTAAAAAGAAAAAAGTTGGGGATTACCTAAATAGAGGAGAAACTTTTACTACTATTACCAGCAATGATCAATTTCATCTTAACGTCAATGTACCTAGTGAGAGCCTTAATCGCTTAAAAATTGGTCTTCCTGTAGAAATTCTCAATGAAAATAATTCTGTCTTGGTTTCGGGTAATGTTAACTTTATTTCTCCTGTGGTAGATCAATCAAATCAGTCTGTTAATATTAAAATCACATTCGAGAATAATAACATCTTTAAAGATGAAAAATATGTTCGTGCTCGTATTATTTGGGATACTCGTCCTGGAGTTTTAATTCCTACCAATGTCGTTAGTAGTTTAGGTGGACAAAAATTTGTCTTTGTTGCCCAATCCGGTGATTCTGATTCTTCTCTTATTGCTAAACAAATTCCCATTACGGTTGGTAGAATACAAGGACAAGAATTTCAAGTTATTTCAGGTGTGCGTCCTGGCGATCGTATTGTTACTTCTCGTATTTTAGACTTAAGAGATAAGACTCCGATTACAGAAGCAGAATTAACTTCTAGTACTAACTAAAGTTGGAGAAAAAAGAAACTTCATTAATGAAAAAAAGTAACAAATCAACTTAAGGTTTGTAACCAAGAGGCTTTAGTTAAATTTTCATCGACGGTGGCAAGAATAAGTTTATAATATACAGAGGTGGCAACTATAAAACTATCGGCTGGATCTTGATGAATTAAATCTAATTTTCTACTCAAAATGGCAATTTCAGAGGTTAAAGGCACTTCAATAACATCAAGCTCTTCTAAGCTATCTCTTACCCATTTTTCTGGTGTAGGTTCAAGTATTATTCTTTTTTTTTCACCTAATAACAAGGCTTCCCAAATACTAATAGGACTTAAATATAGTTGATTTGTTTCATCTTGAATAGCTTTTGTTAAGGTTTCTGAGAGGAGCGAATTACCCAAAAGATAACAAAGCCAAAGTCCAGTATCTAGTAATATTTTCATGATAAAACATCCCAGCTTACGAAATTAGAGGTAAGCTCAACAATATCTTCAAGGATTTTACCTCTATGTTTCATACTTCCAAAAGCAACTCTTTTCTTTTTCTTAATAGGCTGAATTAAGGCGAGGGCAATTCCATTTTTGGTAATAGTCAAGCTATCTCCAGTTATTTAGGCTTGGTTAATTAAGTTTTGGATGGTTTCGGGGAATTTGGTATTGGTAATTTGATTCATAATTAATTAAGTGTTTCTGTTATTTTTAATAGCTAAATATGATAGTCTTTTTTAAAAGCCCTTTAGGGCTAACTACGAACTTTAATTTTAGTTATTCCTGAATGGTTATTAATGGTAATTTACGCTCATAAACTTCCATGGCTTCTAAACAATTATTAATGTTAGAAACTGCCTTATTATAACTTTGAGCATCTTCTTTAATTTCTGTCATTAATTGCTGATTATAAGCGATTTTTTCTCTGGCTTCTTCTTCGAGAGTTTGTTGTAAATTTTCTCTCGCTAAATCATGTTTTTCCAGAATATTCTCTTTCATTTTTTCTGCTAATGGTAACAAATTAGTTTTGATGGTTTGATTAATTGTTTGTAAAAAAACCTCCCGAATTGTGCGGTTAACTTTTGGCTCAAAATCTAGTTTTAATAGTTGACGAATGGCAGGTTCTGCATCTATCATGGCATTGACATCATAGCTTTGTGCTGTCTGTTTTAAGGTTTCCCGGAATTGATAAATAGAAAATGTACCTTCACTGTAAAACTGCGGTGTTTCTCTTACATAGCGATCGCATTCTGTAGTAGCCGCCGTTTTCAAAGCATAGAATAATTGACTTTCTAACTCTGATAAATCGTTTTCGATACCGCCATCATTGCCTAATAAACGGTAAAGTTGACGATAAAAGTCTTGTAGTCGCACATCAAAAACCAAATCATTGATAAAATTGTTAACTAAGTCTTTTAACTCCTCAATCAACACATCTTCAAGGGAATTGGAGAGATAATATAATGCCTCCACCAAAACGGCAATTAACGGTGCAGTTTGGTTACGGGGATGGGCTTTTACCGCACGACTGTAGGTGTCGCTGACGGAAAAAGTTTTTAATAATTCATCAAGATGGTTAACAAAACGAGTTTGTAATCTTTGAAAATCCTGATTAAAGGCTTTATTTTCGCTTGTAACTGTTAGGTTAACTTGTTCGTTAATATACTCATAAAAATTGTTACCAATGTCTTGTAATTCAAGATTTAAACGGTTTAATTCTTGTTGTTTCATTGCCTCAATTTCTTGAGGTTGACTGTTTAATTCTTGTTGAGATTGTTGGTAAATTTTCTTTAAAGCGATGCAAATAGGTGATAAATCATCAGCTAAATTGGCGAATAGTTGAGGGCGTTTTTCTTCTATTAAATAACGGGTAATTTCTTGTTTAAAATTATCAATGCCACTATCTTTAATTAACTGATCAATTAACGGCATTCCCCATTCGCTCAAAATCCTTAAATAGTTTTGATTTGGCGTTTCATAACCATTCACTGAAACTTTAAAGTTAGTAGTAATTAATTTACCTGAATTGGCACAATAATTATTAAATTCACTAATAAATTGAGGCGTTTCTTCTTCTCCTCCTAAACCTTTTATACTATCGGCAAAAATGCTATCTAATCCAAAGCGATTACTAAAAGAAGTTTGCTTAATTTGACTACCATAAAACCCTAATAGACCGCTAGTTTTATACACTCGATTAGTGTGGTTAAAATCACTGTTAATTAAACTATCTAATCGTTCTCTTAATTGACCATTATACCATGTTTGATCAATGCGATTAAACACATAAAAAACTCGATCTCGAATGGAAGAATTAGACTTAATTTTCTCTAATAAATCTGTTTCTGCTTGGGTTAAATCTCCGGCGGAGGCAGGTTTTAAAACACAAACAACTACTGAAGTATTAGAATCTTCGATTTTATTGAAAGCTAACTCTCTATCTTTTTCGATAGGTGCATCAATGCCGGGTAAATCCACTAACACGTTACCATCTTCAAGTAAAGGATGATTGCAATAATAATCAAGACGTTTCAACACCGCCGAATTTTTTCCTCTACGCGCATAAGTAGCCGCTTCGGTGAGATTATTAAAGTTAAATTGCTCCATGGAATAAGTAGCGTTAATTGTGGGGTGAATTTTCTCTTTATTATCCTCAAAACCTTCTAATAATAACTTTAAAGCGTTAGCTTGTTTTGCCTTTTCTGATTTATTAACACCACCTTCTTGGTTGATAATTTGCTCACATTGTAGTTTTATTTGCTCAATTACATGAATTTGATTGACATAAATATCCGTCAAATTGATATTGAGATGTTTAGCGAGGGTTAAAATCTGTTCTAAAATTTCACTTTCACTTAAAAACGTTAAGACTACTCTTTCTTGATTTGGCTCGGCATACTCAATGTAACACTCAATGCCCGTTGCGTGACCTTCTGCACTATACAGTAATTCACGACCTAATAAGCCATTGATTAACATAGATTTACCGGCACTAAATGCCCCAGCAAACACAATTTCAAATTTAGGGGCGATCGCTTTTTGTAGTGATGTTTCTAACTTAGAAGTTTCTTGATGAACTCGTAAATCAGGATTTTTCTCAACTAATTCCAGAATTTGATTAACTTGAGATGCTAGATTTTCGCACTGAGGATGAATTTTCGTCATGAGAAAGTGTTAATAGTAGGTTTCATATTACTATATTAGACTAATTTAAAAAAAATCGATGAAATAAGTTAAGAATTGATCATAAATACAAATCCGCTCTTCCCCTTCCACCTTTTAAGGTCGGGGCTGTTTCATTGTTAAATTTTTAGTTTAGGTAAGAAAAAGGGAAAAAGGAGGAGTTTTTGATAATTTATAAGCCTTAAATTGATTATTTTATCTCGAACTGAGGTTGTAGGAGAATATTAAGGAAATTGACGAGATTTAACATCCTCCGAAAAATGGGTTACAGAATCAAGAATTGTTTGGCGTAAATTAGTATAAGGTTTCGCAAAAGGCGGTAACTTTTCTGACAATCCTAATAAATCTGCCGTTACTAATACTTGTCCATCACAATGATTTCCTGCACCAATACCGATGGTGGGAATTGATAAGGTTTTCGTGATCTGAATAGCTAAATTTTCGGTAATATGTTCTAATACGATAGCAAATGCTCCAGCTTGTTCTAAGGCTATGGCTTGATTTAAGATTTTTTCTTGGGCTTCAATGGTTTTACCCTGTTGTTTATAGCCTAAAATTTTCACAGATTGAGGTGTTAAACCCACATGAGCTATTATAGGAATACCAATTTCTGTTAAACGGCTTACAGTCTCAATCATACCTGGATAACCTCCTTCTAATTTTACAGCATCAGCATTCGTTTCTTTGATCATTCTCCCCGCCGATTTGATCGCTTGACTAATATTAGTTTGATAAGTCAAAAAAGGTAAATCAACTACTACCAAAGCCCGATTAATCCCTCTACACACCGCTTTTGTGTGATGGATCATATCTTCTAAAGTCACAGGTAAAGTACTAGAATATCCTAAAGCTACCATGCCTAAAGAATCCCCTACCAAAATTAAATCTATTCCTGCTTGATCTAATAATTGGGCGATGGCATAATCCCAAGCGGTTAAACTAACAATAGGGCGTTTTTCTTGTTTCCACTGTTGTAATTTTTGAATGGTAACTTTCATGGGATAATTACGGCAATAAATGGGTAGAGAGATTATTATGCCATAGTTAAGGAATTTAGAATTTAGAATTTAGTATGAACTAGATGGAACTGGTACATC
>NZ_VRZC01000138.1 GCF_016743215.1 Geminocystis sp. GBBB08 | reverse complement strand
ATATTCCCTATACGTTACCAACAAATCCTCCTATTAATCGAGTCGGATATACAGAAAAACAGGCAAGATTATTGTTAGGAAAAAAAATCACTGTTTTAAAATTAAATTCTCATTTTACCTCCTCTTCAAACCTATCACAAAAGACAACATTTATTAAAATAATTTTAGATAATAGTAACCATCTATTAGGTTTTCATAGTTTGGGATTTGGAGTGGAAGAAATATTAATAGCAATAGTATTGTTAATGGCAGAAAAAAAACCATTACACTATTTATTTAAACTGAAATTTAGTCACTTAAACTCATTACAAATTCTTCAGCATATTAAACAATCATGGTTGGAAAACAATCAAAAGCAAAATCATATTATAATAAATTTATCCCAAACTTTATTTATTTGGAAAAGGGAATAAATTAATTATGATTAATAAACAACAAAAACAAGGTTATTTTATCGTTATAGAAGGAATAGATGGTTCTGGTAGTAGCACTCAAGCTGAGTTGTTGCGACAATATTTTATCAACTATCAAGAAAAAGTTATTATAAGTCCTGAACCTTCTTCTAGTAAAATAGGAAAATTATTACGAGAATTTTTAGCCCATGAAAATCATTTTATCACTCAAGATTTATATGATCAACAAATGGCTTATTTATTCGCTGCTGATCGTCATTATCACTTATATAATAATATTGATGGAGTGCAAAAATTAATTGCTGAAAATACTCATGTTATTACTACTAGATATTACTTTTCTTCTCTTGCTTATAATACTAAAACCGAAAAAGATTATCAGTTTGTAAGTTTATTAAATCAATATTTTCCTCCTCCAGATTTGCTTATTTATCTTGATATTCCCGTAGATATAGCTTTAAGCAGAATTGGCGATCGCTCTACTTTAGAAATTTATGAAACTAAAGAAAAATTAACCCAAGTTAAAGAAAATTTTGACGTAATTTTAAGTAAATATCAACATCCTTATTTAAGAGTTGACGCAACGGCAATCAAAGAAAAAATTAATCAGACAATCATTAATTATATTGAAACAAAAATTAGAATTTAGATTTTAGATTTTAGAATTTAAAATTTATAATTTAGAATGAACATTTTACCATCATTGCCTATTGCCCATTGCCCGAAGAATTTAAAATTTAGAATTTAAAATGAAGAACCAAAATCTAGCGATAAAAATAAGTATAAATACTTAGACAATTGTCTATAAAAGTGAAATGAAGAAAGTCATAATGGCATTAAAAAATTCAATACTCAAGAAAAAGAATTGAAAAAATAAAAGGCTCAATATCTGATATATTCATGAGAGAAGGCTATATCAAAAATGATTTGCAGTGTATCTAAAATCAAAACATAGCGAAAAACAAATTTTAAAATTCACTTATATTAAGGAGAAACATGGTATTAAATAAACTTTTTGGCAAGAAAAAAGAAGAAAAGTATTTTTTAGAAATCGATACTAAAACCGAAAATCAACCTTCAGCAGATACAACGGTAAATGCTGGAGAAACTACGGTGGAATTATCAACCCCTGAAGTGACTGAAACCACTGTAACTGCTACTACCATTGAACCTAAAATCAATGCAAGTTATAATGTAAGTTATGATGCACCTGAGTGGGTAAAAGCGATTAAAAATTATTCTAATCAAGGTAATAATGCTTCTACTTCTAATTCTGAAAAAGAAAACTTTGCTGGTAAGTATATAACTAATAATGTACCTCAATCTCGTCGCCGACCAGGCCCAAGTTTAGCTGGTTTTAAAAATATGGCATCTAAAATTGGCAAATAATTAATAATAAAGAATTAGGAATTAGGAATTAGGAATTACGTTGCAAGATGTCTATTTGACTGCTATTAATTATCTATTAATTATTATTTTGTAAGGGTTAAACTTCTACTTATTTATTAACTATAGCAACGGATAGGTTAGTTAGGACATTTTAATCCTTTAGGCAAGGGGTTTAAACCTCTTGTTAATGCCCTAAGTATCATGGCGACTGCTATATTATACTGGCTAAATAGATTAAGCCTCTACTTTCACCCCATCACTATCACAATTAAGCAATAAAAATATTTGTTGTAGTAATTATAATCAACTTTAAATTATTGAAAAATGTCTGATCTTTCCTCAAAAATTTCACTTAAAGATTTAACTTACATTCCTTATATCGATGAAAATGGAGTTATAAATGAAGAATTAGAAGGTAAAATTGGAATTTATGCTATTTTTAATCAAGAGCAAAAATTAGAATATATTGGTTATTCTCGCAATTTATTGATGAGTTTAAAACAACATTTAGTTAGACAGACTGAGAAATGTTACTGGTTTAAATTTTATCTTATTGAACGTCCTAGCCGTAGCATTTTAGAGGAAATTCGCAGTAATTGGTTAGCCGAAAATGAAGATTTGCCTAAAGGTAACGCCGAAGAAGAAATTTTATGGACACAGCCCATTGATGCTAAACTGACGATGACACAAGAGGATAAAGCTGAGTATGAGAAAAATGATGAGTTAGGCAAAATTAAGTTACTCAAAAAAGTAGCTAGAAGGTTGGAGGAAGAAGTAAAACAAAAACTGCAAAGTCGTAACGTTACAATAGAAATTCGCTTTAATCCTAAATTAAAAGAAGACGGTTTACTCGATTTAAAATAGAATACTCCAATTTAGACCAAAAAAATTTTTTTTAATAATGAATATGCTTTGTGGTTAGGATTATATTCTTTTATTTTTTCCCCTATTTTTATCTTACTAAAAGATATAATTTCCACCACACTATTACTATAAGCGATCGCTTCTAAATCTTCAACAAATTCCGATGTCCAATGATTAATTTTAATGGGAAAATTCGCATTTTTGATAATCATACTTCTGACAATACCGGGCAAAATTCCCGTGTCTAAATCAGGGGTAAACCAAATTCCTTGTTTATATCCCCATAAGTTTCCTGTGCTTGTTTCTAACCAATTATTATTAATATCTGTTAGAATTGCTTCATCATAATCTTGATTTTTTGCTTGTTGTAAGGCTAAATAAGGAGCTAAATAATTTCCTGTTTTATGTAAGGCTAAAGAGCGTTTTATCTTAGAATCAAGACAAACTAAACCTTGAATACCTTTTTCTTGTTTTTCTTCTAAATTTAGGGGTAACTCTCTCCCCATAATTAATTCTTTACCATCCGGAAAAATTGTGATTCTTAATACTGAAAAATAATTCAATAAATACTTGGATTCTCTTACTATTCTTTCCCAATCTGGCATTATCCATTCAAATTCTGTTATACTTGATTTTAAGCGATCGCAATGATTTTGCCAATTAGTTAACGGATAATTTAACGATTTGTGATAGACTCTTAAAGTGGTAAAAACCGTTGCACCATATAGCCAATCATAATTATTAATATCTAACTGAATATGATTATTTTCTTGTAATTCTCCATCGTAATAAAACATTAATTTTGACAGATTTAGATAATAATTTATTTATATAAACTTTCTTTGGCTTGATAAGCAAAACTAAGGGAAATTATGCGAGAAAATTGATTAGCATTATCAGATTGAGAACTCATTTGAAAGCTATTATGAGCATCAGCAATTAAAGAGGAAAATAAACCTGCTAAAATATAAATAATTAAGCAGTTGCGTAAAAATCTAAATTGAGGATTAATTGGTTTAAACATAACAGACAAAACTCAAAACATTGAGCTAGAAAACTTGATACTATTTTAGACCTAAATTTAATTTAAAAAGTTCCTAAAAATACTTATCTGATTTTAAAAGTATTTTTATTTTGATGAGGGTAGCTATTAGCAGTCAGCTATCAGCTTAAATTACCAAAAATCAAATTTTTAGCTTAATAGTGTTATTGAGTTAATGTAAGTTTTTATTTCCAAATCAAGTCAAAAATGTTTAGTTTTTCAACTGAACTTGACTAAGTATATACTTAAGACAGTCATAGTCATTTTTTAATAATACGCTTAAAGTTCGCCCGGCATTGATTAACCATTGTCTATCACTTCCTCTTAATCCATAAGTTTCTCGTAAAGTGGCAGCAATCAGGGATTCTACCGGAGTATTTTGCACTTGTAATAAAACCCTCAAAAAGTCAGGGTTAGCAGTAAAGTTGATTATTTCGTCAACATTGCATCGAAAAACCCCTTGATGAATTTGAGGAGGGCGGGGAGGTAAATATTGATAAATCCTACCATCAGAAGGGCTATAACCGTTATTCTCATTAGTCGGAGGTGTTTCAAAACCAATAATTACCCCCCGAAATTCTGTCTTTAACATAGCGAAAATTTGTGGTTGTTGATCTTTTAATTCTGCTAAAGTTAAACCTAATGCTCTAGCTCGATGCACTGAATCAATGGGAGCAGTAGTGACATTTGTAACCAAGGAAAATATTTTATTCCCCGATTCTTCATCAAAAGATTTAACCCAACTGCCAAAAGGCGGCATGGTAGGGAAATTAAGTTCTTCTGGTTCTAAACATTGAGCTAAAAACTCTACAGTCGAGGTTTCGATAATTTCCCCTATATGATCAGAATGACGATCTTCGTTGTTTAATGTTGGTAATGGTATTCTCATAATCTAGCACCAACTCTAAGTAAACCTAAATAAACTATACAATTATTGATCAAGGGAAGTAATCAGGGTTTGCTGTTAGGAATTAGAAAAATAAGGGATAAATCCCTTACTACAAACTACTGAAAAATATTTTTCCCAGATTAAAAATTAGAATGCCCTAAGGCTAATCCCATCACTAGCATCCCTAAAACTAAAAAGGGTTGCGCACTGGCTTGATATTTAACATCATTCTTTAACGGATCGCGCAAAAAGTACATATCTTGGAAGGTTATTTGAGGAATTACTAATAATAACAAAATAGTAGCATAAAGATTTTGATTTAAATAGATTAAATATGCACCCATACCAATTTGAAATACATCAATCATAATTACGCAAATCCATGCAGCCGTAGTGACTCCAAACATCACTGGTAAAGATTTTAAACCTAATTGGCGATCGCCTTCCACACTTTTAAAGTCGTTAACCACAGCAATACCTAAACCTGCCATACTATAAACTAGAGTAAGGATTACTATAGTCCAATTTAATTCACCGAATAAAGCATGACCAGCCCACCAAGGTAGTGCGATATAGCTCGAACCTAACGCATAGTTACCTAACCAACCATTTTGTTTTAATTTGAGAGGAGGTGCAGAATAAATATAGGAAATAAATGCGCCACCAATGGCTAAACAAGTTAAAATCGGAAACTCATGATTTGCCCAAACATCTAAACCGTAAGCAACACCTATACCAGCAAACAGTAAAACTAAAATTTGAGTTACGACTTGAGGAATACTAATAATACCTGAAGGAATAGGGCGATAAGGTTCGTTAATAGCATCTATGTCTCGATCATAAAAATCGTTCATAGTTTGAGTATAACCTGCTAAAAGAGGTCCAGACATCAACATACAAGTTAAAGCCATGAGGAAATGCTCAAAATTCCAAATATAACCACCAGAAGAAGCCGCACCACAAACAACACCCCAAATTAAAGGAATCCAAGTAATAGGTTTCATCAACTGAAGCCTAATTTGCCAAATATTATTAGCCATGGTTGCTCCCTTCATGCCTAATAATTGTCTAGCTTTTGAGCCTTTATCTTCTCTATCTAATTCAATTTTTGTGTAGTCTTTATTTTCAGTTTCCGTCATTATTTTTTAAGAGTAATACTTAATTTATTAATTAAAATAGTATAGCAATGAACAATAAACATGAAGAGCTTTTCAATAGTCTAATTTAGGGTATAGATGTCTATATTTACTTAAAAGTTTTCTAATACTATTAACACTTTATAAACTATAGCAACGGACAGGTTAGTTAGGTACAGATCAATCCTTTGGGCAAAGGAAGGCAAGGCGTTTAAATCCCTTGCTAATGTCAATAGCATCATGGCGACTGCTATACAGCTTTTAGATCAATGAACCACAAAAAAAGTATTATGAATGTAAAAAAAATATGAAACGCAAGATGGGAGTGTGGTTTACCAATTTGAAAAGTGCTGTAAGTAAAATTAATTTAGGTAAAGATAAAAGAAGCCGAGACATGACATCCCGACTCCTTTTTTTTGATTGGTTTTTCAACCTAAATTTATAATTTATAACCCCCATTTTAAGGGAGTTGATGAATTAAACAACGGGTTTAAAGCTAGGCACAACTAACTCACTATCCTGTTTAGTTAACTTATTATAAAGTCTTTCAGTGTTAGGGAAATTAGCCGCAGGTAAGGTGGGGAAACGGCGGTAAGGCACGGTATCTTCACCGAATACTTGAGCATATTCCATACTACCGACTAAGGCACTGATAAAGGCACGGATACCTTCACTAGCTAAGATGCGGTTATAGTACTGAATTTCTTTTTGATTCACAGGTGCTCTGCCTAAGAAATGCTTAGTACCTAATTCAATTACTTTCGTATTGGGAAAAGGTGCATAAAACTCTTTCAAATATAAGTCAGAACTACCAATACCTTCGATAAATTCTTTGACGCTAATTTCACCATTGCTGAGTTTACTTTCTAATTTGGTAAAGTTAGCATTAATGACGTAAGGCTCAACATCACGCTCAAATATTTGACGGTAAGCGGCACGAATCACATTTTTAACAGCTACTTTATCGGCATTATTAGTGAGTTTAAATACTTTAGTTTGTTCTCTTTGAACTGTTACCCCTTGATTAACACGATTTTGAACTTCATTTTCTCCCCGGATAGAAGAAACTTGTCCTAACTCAATAAATCTTGGTGTAGTTTCAACATCAACTCTTTGTCCGATGTCTTCTCTTAATGAACCAACTCTGGTAGTACGAGCTTGTAGTCCAGCAGGAGTTACATAACGCTCATACGGAACAGTATCTTCTCCAAAGGCTTCGTTATACTCAGTACTATCGATTAAAGCATCTACTAAAGCATAAAACCCTTTTTTAGAAGCAAGATCAAAGTAAGAATTCATCTCATTACGTCCATAAGTCGGGCGACCTAATAAACGGCGGTGAATATATTCGATCGCTTTACAAACATAGAAAGGAGTCCAGTAGGTTTTTAAGAAAGTTTCAGATTTGGCTAACAGACGAATAAACTCACGAAGGCTAATTTCACCATTTTCGAGTTTAATTTCTGCTACTTTTAATCTTTGTCCTTCATAAACATCACGACCAAAAACTTGACGGTAAGCAGCACGAATTACAGCTTGAGTAGAACTTTCACCAAATTTAACCCCTAAACCATTACTAGCACCGGGTAACTCATTATTGAAACGAATCACTTTCGCACCTAAACTACCAGGATATTCCCCACGAGCACTAGGGTTGCTATTTTGATTATGAATACCAGGGCCACGATGAATTAAAATCCGTTTAGTATCTTTGCCAAAAGGTGCAGGCGCACTACTAGGGTTACGGGTTTCTTTCGGGAAAATTGCTCCAAATTGAATTTCGAGAGGATCATTTCCTGAACCATAAACGTGTTGATCTGGTAATGGGTGATCATATTTCGCAAAAGTAGTAATAAATTGAGGTACTTTGCGGAAAGGAGCACTATAGCTGAATAAATCTTGTTGCATACCCCAGTTACGACATTCTTGAGCTTCTACACCCAAACCTCTTAAATAAGGGACGGTTTCTTCCCCGAAGTAATCAGCATATTCTTGAGAATCAACTAAAGCATCAACTAAGGCGTTTAAACCACCGCTAGAAACGATTGAGAAGTATTCTTGAACTTCCTCACGAGACGAAGGACCACGACCTAAAATATGACGAAAAGCTAATTCTAAAGCACGGGAGTTGATGAAAGGCTCAAAGAATTGCTTACGATATAAAGGAGACTTGGCTAAACGGCGGACAAATTCCTTCATAGAAATATCCCCATTTTTCACCTGAGACTCAAGGTAAGAAACCGATTGAGAGTAAGCACGGGTAATATCACGCTCAAAAATCTGACGATAAGCCGCTTTTACCACTGAATTTTTCTCAGAAGCGGATAAACCCGGTTTCATCACAAATTTAGGACGACGCTCAGAGGCATTAAAATAGCTTTGGGGTAATTCTAAACCTTGGGCATCATTAGAAGGGCGTTGACGTACTTTAGTAGCCGGAGTAGCCGCTTTTAATTCATTGATCAGGACTTCAAAATATTGAGTTAAAATTTCTTTGGCTTCTGGATCATTTTTGAAGTAACTAATAGAAGATACTCGCATTTCTAACAAAGCTACAATAGCAGCATCAACAGAACAAGCATTTTCTAAAACTTCTTTTAAGCCTCTGGTATTAACTACTAAAATATTAGGATCACCAGCAACGACAGCGTAGGTAACATAACGCAAAAACCACGACATATCTCGTAAGGATTTAGTCATGTTACTAGGACCGTAACGGGAGATATTAATAGGGCGGAATCCGGGAGGAATCGCTCCAATACCAGGGGTGGTAAATACAGAAAATAAACCTCCTAAAAAGCCACCGCTGTTACCACTACCTTTTCCAGCATCAATAAAAGTCTGAATAGATTGTTGAGCCGCTTTTATGTCCGTAGGTAAACCGCCGATACTGCCACCACCAACTAACGCTGGTTCGTCCACAGGAGGTTTTTCCAAGAAAGACATGGGAGATCCCCCTGTAAAGATGCGATTAGCCGCACGAGAGACGATTAAATCAGAGTTTGCGGTTAAAACTTCCGCAATTTCTAATCTTTTCGCCCCAGATTTAAAATAGTTGTCTAATTCGCCCAATTCATTGTTATCGAGAAAACGATCTTGCTGTTCAGCTTGAATAATAGTTGATACAGCAACGGTTTGGTATAATTGCGGTTTTGCTAAAGAACTACCGCCACTTGCTTTTATACTCATTGATTATTTTTATTTTAAAACCAAGTTTCATTATCAATTCATTGCATATAGATTAAATCTTTTTGGGGTTTCATAGTTGTTTTGTTAAAAATTGTTACAATTTCTTTTTGTTTTTTTTTACTATGTCTCGTAATTCAAAAACTCATTATTTACTTTTATAATACTATTTTTTTTGTGATAAAACTGATGGGAAAATTTGAAAATTTATATTTTGAGAAGATAAACTCAATTTTTTTAGTTAGTTTTTAAGTTTAAATTCCTGAAATTTTGCTTCTAATTTATCAGAAGAAGCCTCAGTAATAAAGTCTAATTTAAACTTCTGATTTTGACTGAGATATTCTGCATAAGCTGATTCTAAATAAGGGCTATAATTTTTATTATTATTAAGATGAACTTCAAAAAAAGCTATTGAAATACCGTCAACATAATTTTGAATTAAATCTTGACTAGGTAATGCTAATGAAACAGCCGAATTAAGTGCTTCTTTAATACCGCCATCTATTTCATTAAAATTCACATGGGCTTGTCCTTCAATTAAGGCTAAATATTTATTCGGTACAGTTAACCAAGTAAAAGGTAAGGCTTGTTCAAATACTGGAGGTGCTGCCGGATCATTACTTCCGGAAACCATAAGAACAGGAATACTAATTTTACTGATACCTTTTTCGCCAAAAATAAAGCGATTAACGGGATTCCCCGCAAGTACAGAAGTAACACGAGGATCTCGAAATTGATAATCTTGTTTTGGTAATTCTAAGGCTCTACATTGTAACAGTAAAGCTACATTTAATCCTTGATAAGTGGTGTCACAGGCTTTTTGCAAATAATCAAAATCAATAGTGGCACCGGCGATCGCCAATACTGTGTAACCTCCGAAAGAATGACCAGATATACCCACGTTTTTTAAATTCAGTTTGCCTTGAAATTCTTTTTGATTGCGTCTTTCTAACTCATCAATGACGAAACTAATATCTTTGGGGCGATTAATAAATTCGTCTCGATCAAATATATTTTTGTGATACCCTTCAAACATTTCTTGTAAGTAGATAATATCACTACCAATATGTTGAGGTGCTGCCACTAAATAACCATAGGAAGCGAGATGATTCATCCCTTCAGAGTAGTCTTCAGGGCGAGAAGATAATCCATGAGAAAAGACAACTACGGGAATATTCCCAGTGACTTTTTGAGGTACATAAACATCTACATAAAAGCTACGATTGCGACTTTGATCCGTTAATTGCCAAACTTCTTTTTTTACTTGGTATTTACCGTCTTTGCGAATATCGGGTAATTTAGCATAATCAACAGGAGGTTTTGTAGTTGCTTCTTCTACCGTCCAATTACGCATTTCTTTAACTAAAAGTTCTGTCCCTGAAATGACTTTTTCTGTAGTTTCCACCGCACCTTTAAGTAGTTCTCCTTGTAATTGAAGATTTGTAGGATATTTTTTCAGAACATTAAGTAAAGT
>NZ_VRZC01000137.1 GCF_016743215.1 Geminocystis sp. GBBB08 | reverse complement strand
ACAAAAAGAGGCAAACAAAAACATTAACTTATACAAAAAAATTATAAATTGAGATGTCAGTAGATGTTAAGTAAATTATCAAGTATTGGTTTCAGTTTTATCCTTATTTTCAGTTTTACTATTGATAAAGTTTTCGCTCATGGTAGTGTTATTAATTATCAGCAAAAACAAGTTATTGAAATTGATGCTAAATACGATAACGGAATACCGATGGAAAATGCACAAGTAATAATTTATTCTCCTAGTGACACCACACAACCTTGGTTAAAAGGCATAACTGATGGCAAGGGAAAATTTGTTTTTACCCCTGATTTTTCTCAAGGGGGAAATTGGACTATTAAAATTAGATCCGCAGGGCATGGTAATGTAATTACTATACCCATTAAGTCATCATCTATTCCAGAAAACAATCAGATAAATTCTCCCTCTGTTTCACAACCTCAAGAAAATAACCCAATCCTTAAATCTCAATCATCCAACATAATTTCATCTTTGACGATGACGCAAAAATTGACGATGGCAATAACAGGAGTATGGGGTTTTGTCGGCACAGCTTTATTTTTTTCACGCAAAAAAATTTAATTAAATCAAATATGGCAGTCTTATTTTCTTTCTTCTCTTTCCTAACCTCATAAAATATTATAAGTCAGATAGATAATCTCTTGATTAAATTAATAAAAATCATCGACAATCTCCATTGTCTCTTGCCTTTCAAAAGATAAATATACAATTAACTTGCCCACTTATTACTAATATGCACATTCCCGATGGATTATTACCCCCTTCTATTTCTATCTTTGGTTATGCTATCACTGGTGGAGTTACTTGGTTTTCCTTACGTCAAATTCGTAAAGAAGAAGACTATCAACAACAAATTCCTAAAGCCTCTTTATTAACTGCAACTTTTTTTGTCTCTTCCCTCATCCATATTCCTATCCCCCCTTTTAGTATTCACCTTATTTTAAATGGTGTCATGGGGTTAATCTTAGGTTACTTTGCTTTCCCCGCTATTTTAATTGGTTTATTTTTTCAAGCAGTGTTTTTTCAATATGGAGGTTTATCAACTTTAGGCATCAATACTATTATTATGGGGTTGCCTTCTTTAATGGCTTATTATCTTTGGTTGTTAAGAAAATTACCTCCTTTTAATAATTCTTTAGGTAATAATCTTTTAGCTTTTTTATCCGGTGCAATGGCTATCTTTTTATCAGCTTTACTGTTTATTTTTATTACCTTAAATAATCTATCACCTGAGTTAAATATTGACAAAGAAAAAACTGCTATTTTAACTTCTTTAATTGGTTATGGTATTCAAGCTATCATCGAAGGCATTTTAACAGTAATTTTAGTTACTTTTTTGGCTAAAGTCAAACCTGAGATAATTTAGAATTTAGAATTTAGAATTACCGGTGCGGATTTCTGTTTTACTACTAATCGCTAATCACTAATCACTATTCACTAAATGAAGTTATTATTAGATCAATACGCTTATTTAGATTCTTATATTCATCGTTGGCAACCCCAACCAAAATTTATCGCTTTAATTAGTTTAATTTTTGCCTTTGCTTTTATCCAAAACTTAGTCTTTTTACCTCTAATTATTTTTATCACTATACTCTTATATCTATCCTCTAATCTTCCTTTTCATTTTTTATTATCCCGTCTTCGTTATCCCAGTATTTTTATTCTTGCTGTGGTTTTTTTATGCCCTTTTTTTGTCGGTAAAACTGTTATTTTTTCTTTTTTGGTGCAAATTAAATTAGAAGGTTGTCTTTTAGTTATTCTAGTTGTGACTCGCTTTGTTTGTATTTTAACTACGAGTTTGGTGTTGTTTGGCACATCTTCTTTTATTACGACTCTTAAAACTTTAAAATCTTTGGGATTATCTCCTATTCTTAGTGATATGATGTTATTAACTTATCGTTATTTAGAAGAGATTGGCGATCGCTTAATGACTATAGAAAAAGGATTAAGGTTAAAAGGTTTTCATCCTCATAAATTCAGTTACCGAAATTGCCAGATAATGGGGAATTTAATCGGAAGTTTACTTATTAGAAGTTACAATCAATCAAAATTGGTCTATCAAGCCATGATTTTAAGGGGTTATAATCATAATTGTCAATTACCAAAAGAAAAAACTAAGCCAACTATTAATCTTAAACACTGGTTAGCCTGTTTTGTTGTGGTTGTTATTAGTTTAATCATCATCGCCTCCTCTCATCTTCTTCACTAAATCTTCATAAGTTTCAGCTTATTTTCTCTCTTCTGTATATATTCCTCAAAGTAAAAAGTTTAACAAGAAAGATGAATCAAGAGGATTGAATAAGGGATATATTTTTCATTTTTTCCCCTTCAAAGGGGAGGCTTTTAACAGAATTTCTTTGGTAAAAACAAAAGCATTTACACAATTCACTTAAACTAGCTATATTTTTCAATTTTGAATTTGATTTTGCAATAAATTCTCTGTCATAAGGGCTAATTTTTCTAAATCTTTCTCTAAAAATTTTGCTTTTTTTTCATGCTCTTTTTTTCTTTTAATTGCCTCCCTAGCTAAGTCATCTCGATTATTTTGTATTGCTTTTTTTGCTACTTTTTCCCATATACTCGCTTCTTCTAAGTTTTGACGATATTGGGGTTGAATTTGATCCCAAACTATTCTAATTTTATCTAAAGCAGTATTTACCATATTATCTCTATTGTTATTATCTATTCCCTGAAAAGCGTGTTTAAGAGGATTTAATAAACCAAAAGTATCTAACTTATTAATACTAGGAATAAAATCTTTTATCTGCTTACTTTCACTAACCCCAATTTTACACCAAGTTGCAAAATGTTCACAATTATTAAGTAGCAAATTATACTTATTTTCCCCTAAACGACTAAAAGCACGTTTAACTGTCACATCAGGAATAAAGGAAAAACCATCAGGATATTGACGCACATAAACAGTATTTCCTTTACTAAAAGTTTCATAAGAAGTTTGTTCAATAATTTCACTAGGTTTACGATAATGAATGACACTACCATCGCCAATATCAATGCCATGATGTTGATAAATACCTTCTAAATTTGCTAACTCACGCCATACATAAATTTGATCACCAAATGCCATATAGTTAATTGATAGTGATTTGTTAATTGTCATTCTTCATTCTTCACTGCTAAGATGGAATTATAGGCTTGTTGGGCAGCAGCTTGTTGAGATGCTTTTTTGGTAGCACCTTTTCCTTTACCTAATAATTTATCTTGTAACCAAACTTCGGCAATAAAACGCTCATTATCATCCTTAAAAATTTCGTTATATTTAACTTTATAAGTGGGCAAAAGTTTATATTTTCCTTGACTCCATTCTTGTAAAGCATCTTTATAATTTTCTCTAGCAGGATCTGCATGAACTAAAGCGGCTTTTTCTTGTAAAATAGGATCAAGCCATGTACGAATTAAACTCATATTTTTTGTACTTTCATATAACGCCCCTAAAACCGCCTCAAAAGCATCTGCTAAACGAGACATTTTACCCAATTTATCGTTTCTTACACTAGGTGTCATCAAAAGGTACAAATCAAAACCATATTCTTCGGCAATTTCTGCTAAAAAGCGATCACTAACTATAATAGATCGTATAGCGGCAAATTCTCCTACTGGCAGATGAGAATAGTTTTCCAATAAAACTTCCGCCGACACTAGACGAATAACGGCATCCCCAACAAACTCTAAATGTTCGTAATTATGGGTTAAAGAGACACTAGGATGAGTTAATGCTACGTCTAATAATGACAAATTAACTTCAGAAATGTTTTTAATACCTAATTTTTCTAACAATTTTAACAGTTCTCGTCTTCGTCTTTGATCTTTAATCATTATATGAGAGAATTTAGAATTTTAGAGTTCATAATTTTATGAACAAATATTGATCTAGAAAACCACTTTATTAGTTTATCTTTTACAATAAATGGCATTAGAAATAATCCTCCTATTCTATTAGCATAAGCATTTAGAACTTTTTTTATTTATCTCTAATTTTATTACTTATTACTCATTGCTCATGGTTTTTAATGCTTGACGGACAATGTCTGAACCGCCATTAAAAGTGTTACCATTTTCTGAAAGGTATCGTTTCCATTGCTTTGTACCTGATTGTTTCGCAAAAATTTGCAATAAATGGCGCATTATAGTGTTTAATTTTAGTTTCTTTGATGCCCAAAAGTCAATATAAGGATAAAGGGATTCGATAATTTCTTCTCGGGTTAAAATAGGATAATCTTCTCCATAAATTTCTTGATCAATAGAAGCAAAAACATAAGGATTATCATAAGCTGCCCTACCTATCATCACTCCATCCACAAAATTAAGATGATGTTTCGTTTCTTCAATGGTAGTAATTCCCCCATTAATTTCGATAGTCAGGTGAGGAAAGTCTTGTTTAAGTTGATATACCTCTTGATAGCGCAAAGGAGGAATATTCCGGTTTTCTTTAGGGCTTAAACCTTGTAACCATGCCTTTCTTGCGTGGATAATAAATCTTTGACAACCACTTTCGGCAATAATTTTGACAAAATTGATCATATCTTCATAACTGTCTTGATCATCAATGCCAATACGATGTTTAATGGTAACGGGTATATTAACGGCTTTTTGCATTTCTTCCACACATTTGGCTACTATTTCTGGTTTTGCCATTAAACAAGCCCCAAAGTTACCATTTTGTACCCTCGAACTAGGGCAACCTACGTTAAGATTAATCTCGTTATAGCCCCAATCCTCCCCGATTTTGGCACATTCTGCTAGTTGTTGAGGGTTATCTCCACCTAGTTGTAAACTTACTGGTTTTTCTGCTTCACTAAAGTCTAATAATTTATGGCGATCGCCATGTATAATAGCCTGAGTGGTAATCATCTCGGTATAAAGTAGGGTTTTTTTGGTGAATTTACGCATCACATAACGAAAATGTCTATCGGTATAATCCATCATTGGGGCAACGCTAATAATTGGGGATTGAGACATAATCAAAGTAATCAGGAATGAGTAATTTTAAAATTTTATTGGTTGACTTGTGCAAAAAGTCTCTTGAATTTAAGACAAATTAAGAGTTAAAATCAGGAATGTCTGACTTAAATTATGGCAAAAATAGGGAAAAAAGATGTCTAGTATTGAAAAACTCCAACCTGCGAGTAAAGCCGACACTCTCATGTATCAACCTTACTATGGAAAAGAAGAACATGATATATTACCCCATGCTTTAAGTTTATATCAACAGGGATACCTTGAAGGAGAAAGAATTATTGAAGGAAAAACAAATATTCCCTTTGTTGCTATTTGGTATGTATCCCGTTTACCTACCGAAAAAACTCGTTGTCGTATCCAATTTGATGGTAACGCTGATTTAAGTTATGAAATTAATTTATCTAATCAAGATTTTGTCAAATATCTAATTTTACTTATCAAAGACTTTAAAAAATTTCGAAAAACTGATTTTTCCCAACAATTTTATCGTAAACTTTTGCGTGTTGATGAAGATGAAGAAAAAAATAATTCAGCTTAAATAAGCACTCGACGCATTTAACTTACATTTTCTTCTAACTCCTAACAAGGGGTTTTAACCTTTTGCCTTGACTCAAACGTTTACCTCTTGCCTCTTGCCTCTTCTCTAACCTAACTGACAATTTTGTATCAAACTAGGGTGATTAAAGGTTACTTTTCTTGAATCGTAATTTTGATTTTATTAATACGAGGACCATCTACATCAATAACGGTAAACTGAAAATGATCAAAGTTAAAAATCTCAGACTCTTTAGGAATTTTTTGCCAATGATAAACTAAAAAACCCCCTAAAGTTTGATAATCGTCAATTAAAGGTAAATTAAAATCTAATAAATCGTTTAATTCTTCTAAGTTAATTTGTGCGGGAATGATAAAATTTTGCTCATCAATAATTGTAATATGAAAATCATTATCATCATAGATACTATCATTACCGCCTAAAATTTCATTAATTAAATCTTGCATTGTTACTAATCCGGATGTGCCGCCATATTCGTCAACAATAATTACCATTTTCAGGCGAGATTGTTGCATTATTGCCAATAATTCACTTAAAGAAGTAGATTCAGAAAGAAAACGTGCAGGTTTGATAAAATCTTCTAAAGGAATATTCATACTATCTGGATTGTTAGGGAAGTTAGAAATACAATCTTTAAAATCAATAATCCCTCGAATATCATCTAAAGAATCGCCAATGATAGGATAACGAGAATGTTGAGTATCTGCGACTTCTAGCCATAAATCTTGATAGGTAGCTGATAAATGAAGTGCTTTGATATTAACTCTTGGAGTCATTACTTCTAAGGCTTCTACATCTCCAAATTCAAAAACATTACTTAATAATTCTCTTTCTTCTGCTTCTAATCCTGATGAATCCCTTTCCGTTTTGATAATTAGCTGTAACTCTTCTGGTGTTACTTGTTTATACCATCCTTGCCCCGTATATTCAACACCAATCAACTTTAATAAAAAACGGGTTGATTGATTAAGAATATGAATAAAGGGCTTAAAAATACTACCGATAACACTAATAGGAGGTGCTAAAAAACGAGCTAATTGTTCAGGATATAATAAAGCTAAAGATTTTGGACAAAGTTCACCTAAAACAATTTGTAAATATACTAGCAAAAAAAAGGCTAAGGGAATAGAAACAGAATGAGTTAAAATCTGAAGGATGATTTCGGGTAAAGGTAAAAAAGAAATTAGATATTGTAGAGAAATTGCCATGGTACTTTCCCCAATCCAACCCAATGCTAAACTAGATAGAGTAATACCTAATTGAGTAGTAGAGAGTAAACTATCTAAACTTTTTTGTAAAGATTGTACCGTTTGAGCGGGTATATCTCCACCGATGACTAAATGATCAATACGAGATCTTCTTACTGATACAATAGCAAATTCGGCAGTCACAAAAAAAGCATTAATAGAAATTAATAAAAAAATTGCGACAACTCTGAGTAATAATTGATCCCAATTCATTAGACATCTCCAAAAATTAATGATATATCATCAGAATTGTTTAAAATCCTCATTTTTTGGTTTTTTCTTTAACTTTACTTTCTTCTCGGGCTTTATGAATATGATCATAAACTTTAATTAATATATTTTGTTCGGACATAAGACTAAATTTTTTGGTTTTTATCTCATTACTATCTTTATTATTTATTTTTTGGGTAGGATTTTCTTGGGGTGATGTAACTCCTTCCAAAGATGTGCTACCTAAATAAAAAGAAAAAATTCCACTAGCAATACCAACAGTTAAACTACTAACTAAAACTAAAGCACTGGCAATTATCGTAGGTTTAAAAATTTCTGCTGTATTAATTTTCATAAATAAAAAATGAATTTGACAAATAAACGAAAATATATTTTATAATAGTAAAGTAGTAAAAAATTGACTGCTTTTACCAGGGTTGGCCGAGCGGTTGAGGCAGCGAACTCATAATTCGCCCAAGACAGGTTCAACTCCTGTACCCTGGATAACTACTAAGTTAAGATAAAACTAGAAGGCTAGAAGAGTAGAAGGCTGGGAAATTTTTTAGTTTAAAAGCGATATAGCAACCTCAAATTATTAAATTATTTCCTTGATGATGATAAAACAACTACCGAGTAAAATTAGGATCATCATTTAAAGAACTATCAAAAGGATTAGGAAAATCTCTAGTTCTGATGATAGGCTCTCTTTGTTGTAACTGTTTAAAATAGTCACTCATAATGGTATGAAGTAATAACCCATCTTGAGTAATATTATTTTCTGGAAAAGATCCTTGAGGAAAATTACGCCAACCTAGGATCGTATTAAGCTGTCCGGCAATACCACTTGCTTCATAAAACGTGCCACTATTTTCCGAAAAAGCTCGATTAATTAATTCATTCATATTCAGAGGGGAGTTAGATTCCGGTATTTCTACCTCTTGAGACTCAGTTGTATTAACGGGTTTAGCTTCGCTAGGATTAGCAATAACACTGGTGAGAGTTGTTAAACTCGCAATGACAAAGAAACGAGAAATTTTTGATAACATAATTGATATTTGGTAAGATCATGTTGCTCTAATTGTAACGGATCTACATTAAAACATTCATGGAAAATAATAGCACTTTTCTCAGACAACAATTATTAGATTTATTTGTTAAATATGCTTATCAAGAAGGGGATTTTACCCTCTCATCGGGACAAAAAAGTAATTTTTATCTTAATGGTAAACAAGTCACTTTGAGGGCTGAAGGTGCTTTATTAGTGGGTAAATTAATTTTCTCTTTATTAACGGAAAATATTACTGCTGTAGCTGGTTTGACTTTAGGAGCTGATCCTATCGTAAGTGCTGTTAGTGTGGTATCTGCTTACGAAAATAAACCTATTTCAGCTCTTATTATTCGCAAGGAAGCGAAAGGTCATGGTACAAAAGCCTACATTGAAGGTCCTGATTTAGTTATGGGGGCTGAAGTTGTGGTGTTAGAAGATGTTGTTACTACTGGTAAGTCAGCTATGTTAGCGGTAGAAAGATTAAGAAGTGCTGGTTATCAGGTTAACAAAATTATTTCTTTAGTCGATCGCCAAGCCGGTGGTAGAGAATTTTATGAATCTCAAGGTTTAGAGTTTGAAGCTATTTTTACTTTACGGCAAATTCAAGCTGCAAATCAAGGGAATTAGTACTAAATTACCTGAGTTCGATATAAAATTTTCGGTGAAGGTGAGACTCGGAGACTAGAGGACTAGAAGACTAGGAGAGAATTCATTTATACATTATTAAAATTGATTTTCGACAATTATTTACTAAATTTAATTCTTTTAGGTGGGTAAAATTTTGTCAACATTAATTATTATCTATGATTAGTTAGAGAAATTAATGTATCTACGAACGTAGGATAAGAGATAGAAGCGGCTTCCGCACGATTAATTACTGTTTTTCCTTCGGCGTTTAAACCGGCGATCGCCAAACTCATAGCAATACGATGATCTGTATAACTATCCATTTCAGAACCTTTGAGAGTAACACCTCCCGTAATTTCTAAACCGTCCGGTAATTCGGTAATATTTGCCCCCATTTTATTTAATTCTGTAGCCATTACTGTTAGTCGATCGCTTTCTTTGACTCGTAATTCTTCGGCATCTTTAATAATAGTTGTACCTTCAGCAAAACAAGCAGCTACAGCAAGAATAGGAATTTCATCGATTAAACGGGGGATAATTGCTCCTTCAATGGTACAAGCCTTTAATTTACTAGATTTTACTCTTAAATCAGCCACAGGTTCTCCGGCTGTTTCTCTTTCATTTTCGAGGGTAATCTCAGCACCCATCATCATCAAAGCTTCTAAAATGCCAGTACGAGTGGGGTTTATGCCTACATTTTCAATGGTTAAGTCTGAGTTAGGTGTAATTGCTCCTGCAACTAACCAAAAAGCCGCCGAACTAATATCACCTGGAACAATAACTGTTTGCCCATGTAATTCTATTTTGCCTTCGATGGTAACGCTATGGGTATCAGGATTAATTTCTAGGGTAGCACCAAATGCTTGTAACATTCTTTCACTATGATCTCTTGACAAAGCTGGTTCCGTAACGGTAGTTTTACCTTCTGTCATCAATCCTGCTAACAAAATACAAGATTTGACTTGTGCGGAGGCAACGGGAGAATGGTAGTGAATCGGTTTAAGATTTTGCCCCATAACGGCTAGGGGTGCATTTTTGTGATTATTTCTGCCATAAATTAAAGCTCCCATTTGTTGTAAAGGGTTGATAACTCTTGCCATAGGACGACTTCTAAGGGAATCATCTCCCGTGACGATAAAAAATTTGTCAGGTTGAGAGGCTAATAAACCTAACATTAAACGCATGGTTGTACCAGAGTTTCCTGCGTCAAGAATATTTAACGGCTCTTGTAATGTTTTTTGCCCTATGCCCCTAAGGATTACTTTCTCGCTGTTTAACTCGGAAATTTGTGCTCCCATTGCTTGAAAACATTTTGCCGTACTACGGGGATCTTCTCCTAACAATAATCCTTCGATCACCGTTTCACCAGAGGCGATCGCTCCTAACATTAAAGCACGATGAGAAATAGATTTATCACCTGGAATAGAGATTTTTCCTTGTAAAGAATTAGCTTTTTTTTCGATCTCTAATTGATCATGTTGGCCGGTTTTAATAAGATTAATCACTAGGAATTATTATAAATTTTACTGATAAGTTAAGACTAACTTTGGGTGTCGTGTAAGCTGATTCTCTGAAACTTTGTACGGGTTTAATTTTTAGCAAACCTTATCCCACCTCAGTTTGATGCAATAATATTGGGTTTAGGAAGGTTTCAGGTATCTGGTAGCAGGTTTCGCACTTAAAGTGCGCTCGAACATTGATTAGTCAATCAAAGGATTGAAAAGAAAAAAATCAATTTATTTACTCTTT